>JAULXU010000162.1:0-10594 GCA_032118285.1 Ilumatobacteraceae bacterium | reverse complement strand
GGACTCCCCACGCCACCTGGAACGTGGCCAGCAGAACGAACAACCGCGCGCTGCCGGGATCCTCGGCATGGAGCCCCACTGCCACGGCGTGGACGGCTCCAGCCGCCAGCGACGCCACCGCAGCAGACGAACGCGCACCGGCCATCGGAACTCTCCACCCCACGACGAGCAACCTAGTGGCGGGTGGCATGCCGCCGCATGCTGACCCGACCCCATCGGAGCCCACGGATAGGCTGGTGACGCCGTTCGCACACTGCAGGAACCACCATGACCCGCCGCCAGTCCCCCCAGCAGAACCACACCCTCCTCCTTCTTCTCGTTTTCGGCCTCCTCGGAGGCTTCGTTCTGCTCGGCACCGCCTCCGACGCCGAGCAGACCGTGAGCCCCGATTCGGTTCCCGTGGAGGCCGGCATCGTGGACGAGGAACCTGATGCGACCGAGCCCTCCGTGCCCGCCTCCACCTCTCCCGGCACGACCGCTCCCGGCACGGTGGTGGATCCCGCCGGCGACGGGGACGGATGCACCGTCACCATGAACGCCAGCATGCGCTCCGGCAACTCCGGTGCCGACGTCACGTGCCTCCAACAGGCGCTCATCCGTGAGGGGTTTCTGACCGGACTCGCCAGTGGCGTGTACGACGGTGCAACGGTCGCCGCCGTGACGAAACTCCAGACGGAGCGCGACATGTTCGTCGACGGGATCGCCGGCCGCGAGACCTGTCTCTCGCTCGGCATCTGGCCCGACGAGAACGCCAACATCATCCGCACACCCGTCCCCCCGAAGGGCGCCAAGGACCTCTCCGGATACCCGCTCTCGTCCGTGGCATCTGCCGGGGAAGACGCCCCGCCGCTGCCGGCAAAGTCGGGCACCGGACGCCGCATCGTGTTCGACCGTGAGGGACAGCGCGTGTGGGCAGTGGACACCAAGGGTCGCATCATCCGGTCGTGGCTGATCTCGGGTTCCAAGTACAACAACGAGACGCCGGGGACCCACAAGGTGTACAGCCGCTCCGAGTACACCACCGCCTGGAACGGCAAGGCCACCCTCAAGTACATGGTGCGCTGGCTCAAGACCGACATCGGTGCGATCGGTTTCCATCAGATCCCAGTGAAGCGCAGCACCGGCAAGGTGTACCAGACCGAGGAGGAGCTCGGCTCCAGGCTCTCGGGCGGCTGCCAGCGTCAGGCCAAGCTCGATGCCGAGTTCCTCTGGAAGTTCGCCACCGTGGGGACCAAGGTCGTCGTCCTCTGATGGAGGTCGAGATGGTCGTGGAGATCCCGCAGGGATCCCGCAACAAGTACGAGATCGACCACGACACCGGGGAGGTGTGGCTCGACCGCACCCTGTTCACCGCGACCCAATACCCGCTCGACTACGGCTTCTTCCCCGGCACTCTCGGCGAGGACGGAGACCCGTTGGATGCGCTGGTCATCCTTCCCCAGTCGACGTTCCCGGGCTGCCACATGTGGGTGCGCCCCATCGGGGTGTTCTGGATGTCGGACGAGGCCGGCCCCGACGCCAAGGTGCTGTGCGTGCCGTCGCGCGATCCCCGCTACGACGCCATGCGCGACCTCGGCGATGCGCCGCCCTTCCTCCTGGAGGAGATCGCCAACTTCTTCGAGGTCTACAAACTCATCGAGCCCGGCAAACAGTCCACGGTGGGGAATTGGTCGGGCGTGGAGAACGCCGAGGCCGAGATTCTCGCCGCCCAACAGCGCCGTCACTGACGGGCGGCCCGGCCGGGGAATCTCAGTCGCGGGTACGGCGCGAGCGCACGACGAGGGCCGTCGCACCGACGGCGATGACCGCCAGAACCGCGTACTGAAGCCACGATCCCCACTCCTCGGCCTCCTGCCAGCGCTCCCCGAGCGCCCAGCCGATGCAGATCCACAGCGTGTTCCACAGAGCCGAACCCGCTGCGGTCATCACGGTGAACCGGGCGAGGGGCATTCCGTCGGCCCCGGCCGGAATGCTGACGACCGAACGCACGACCGGAACGAGTCGCCCGAAGAAGACCACGGGGGCGCCGTGCCGATGGAACCAGGCGAAGCCTTTCGCCACGTCGCCCTGCTTCACCCCGACGAAGCGTCCCGCTCCCGCGACGAGCGCTTCGAGTCGTTCCTCGCTCAGTAGTCGTCCGATGCCCCACAGGATCCAGGCCCCGGCCACCGAACCCGCCGTGGCGGCCACGACGGCGCTCACCGCGTCGAAGCGGCCCTCCCCGACGTTGAAACCGGTGAGCAGCAGCACGACCTCCGAGGGAATGGGAGGAAAGACGTTCTCGAGGAGAACGAGGAGTGCGACACCGGCGAGACCGATCGCGTCGATGAAATTAGTGGCCCACTGGATCACGGCACGAGGGTAACCCGTCCGATGCACGGCAATAGGCTTTCTCCATGCCGCGACGCCTCCTCCACTCCTTCGCCAAGCCGTCGTCGGATTCGTTCATCGAGATCGTCCGCGGCGAAGGCTCGCTGCTCTGGGACGGGACCGGGCGGCGCTACATCGACGCCATCGCCAGTCTCTGGTACTGCCAGATCGGCCACGGACGACGCGAGATGGCCGACGCCATCGCCGCGCAGGCCTCCCGACTCGAGACGTACTCGACCTTCGACCCGTTCACGAACCCGCTCGCCGAGGCCGTCGCCGAACGCATCTCGGGACTCTCACCCGTGCCCGACTCCCGCGTGTTCCTGTGCGGCTCGGGTTCGGAGGCGATCGACACCGCGATGAAGTTCTCGCGCCTCGTCCACGCCCTCGCGGGGGACGCGGGTCGGACCGTCATCATCTCGCGAGACCGGGGGTACCACGGCACGAACTACGGCGGCACGAGCGCCCAGGGCCTCCCCCTGAACAGGGTCGGTTGGGGCGAACTGCTCTCCGGCGTCGAGCAGGTGCCGGCCGATGACATCGAGGCCGTGTCGCTCGCCTTTGCCCGCCACGAGGGGCGGATTGCCGCGGTCATCGCCGAACCCGTCCAGGGTGCCGGGGGGGTGTGGCCCGCCGATGCCGACTATCTGCGGGGCCTGCGCCGCTTGTGCGACGACAACGGAGCACTCCTCGTCTTCGACGAGGTGATCACGGGGTTCGGTCGCCTGGGCCGGTGGTTCGGTGCGGAGCACTACGGCGTCGTCCCCGACATGATCACGTTCGCCAAGGGAGTCACGAGCGGCTACCAACCCCTCGGAGGGGTCATCGTCGGTCCGGCCGTTCGCACCGCGATGGAGGCCGACCCCGAGTTTTTCCTGCGACACGGTTACACCTACTCGGGCCACGCCACCGTGTGCGCCGCCGCCCTGGCCAATCTCGACATCATCGAACGCGAGGACCTCCTCGCCGCCGCGCTGCGCATCGGCGCGAGGCTGGAGGCCGGACTCGATGCCCTGGTCGCCGACGGCCTGCTGGCGGGCGCCCGCGGGATCGGGGCCATCCGTGCGGGCGCCCTACCGGAGGGCCGCGACGCCACCGAGATCCGCGATGCCATGATTCGCCGGGGAGTGATTGCCCGCTCGATTCCGGGATGCATCGCGTTCTGTCCGCCCCTCGTCACCACCGACGAGCAGATCGACGAGATCCTCGACGTGTTCGCCGGGGAACTCAGGCACTGATCCGTTCGTCCCGTCGTCGTCCCGTTCAGGGGAGACGCGTGATGAGACTGCTGGTGTCGAGACGCGCGCCGCCCTGCGCGAGACTCTCGCGGTACCAACTGAGGATCCGTTCCGTGGACGGCAGTTCGGCCCCGATGAGACCGGCCTCGGCGATGCAATGCCCGAGATCCTTGACCATCCATTCGACGGCGAACCCGAAGTCGAAACGGCCCTCGAGCATCGTGGAGGCCCGATTCTCCATTTGCCAGCTTCGGGCGGCTCCCCCACCGATGGCGACGAGCAGTGCGTCGGTGTCGAGCCCGGCGCGGCGAGCAAAGGCGAGTCCCTCGGCGAGCGATTCGATGACACCCGCGATGCAGATCTGGTTGACCATCTTGGCCGTCTGACCGGCACCGATCCCCCCGATGCGGACCACGGTCCGCGCATAGGCGCTCGCCACGTCGACGAACGTCGTCCAGGCAGCCTCGTCGTCGGCGCCGCCCATCACCGAAAGGGTGCCCGTCTCCGCCCCGGACTGACCACCCGACACCGGGGCGTCGATGAAAGAGATGCCCAGATCCGCGCATGCCGATGCCATCTCACGGGCAAGTTGCGCGCTCGTCGTCGTGTGGTCGACGATGATGGTCCCCGGTCGTGCCCCCTCCAGGACACCGTCCTGTCCGGCCATCACCTGACGCACGTCCGGGTCGTCGCCCACGCAGAGCAACACGATGTCGGACTCCGCGGCCAACTCCACGGGAGAGTGTGACAGCGCGCCGCCGTTTTTGCCGATCCATTCCCGAGCGCGCGATGCGGTGCGATTGTGGACCCTGACGTCGTGACCCGCACGGACGAGGTGCCCGGCCATGGGCGACCCCATGGTGCCCAGTCCGATGAATCCGACCCGGGCCACGGCGGCCGGACTCAGGACTTCTTCGCGGCGGTCTTCTTCGCCGCAGGAGTCTTTTCTGCGGCGGACTTCTTGACCGCCGACTTCTTTTCGGCGGGCTTCTTCTCGGCCGTCTTCTTCGCTGCGCCCTTCTTCACGGCCGGCGCCACGTCGGGCGCCTTCTTGGCCGCCGCCGGAGCCGGTGTTGCGGACTTCTTGGCCGCCTTGGCCGGCTTCAGCACGCCGCGCTCGAGTGCCAGATTGAGGAACTCCTCGGCCTCCTCCTTCGACACCTTGAGGGCCGGGGCAATTTCGGAGATCAGATTCACGCGCGCCCGGTCGTACATGGTGCGCTCGGCGGCCGACAGCGAGGCATCCCGGTTGCGCGCGGCGAGATTCCGGACTACTTCGGCCACCTGGTAGACGTCACCGCTCTTGAGTTTCTCCTGGTGGTTCTTGAACCGCCGCGACCAGTTGGCCGGCACCCGCGGGTCGGCCTTCGAGAGCACCGCGACGAGGTCTTCGAGTTCGTCCGGATTGACGGGAGGCCGCACTCCCACTTCGTCGAGTTTGGCCACCGGGACGCGCAGCGTCATCTCGTTGATGACCGTCTCGAGGATGAGATACGACTCTTTCTTGCCGAAGAAGTCGAGTTTCTTGACCCCCTTGACCTTGCAGGCACCGTGCTGGGGGTAGATGACGATGTCATCCTTCTTGAAGTCCATTGCGGACATTGTAAGCGACGGGTGCGCCGGAGCCTCGCTCCGCGACCCCGATGACCACGCCGAACATGAAGTCGAGGGTGCCCCCGGCACGATTCGAACGTGCGACCTGCGGATTAGAAGTCCGATGCTCTGTCCAGCTGAGCTACGGGGGCAGGATCACGAGTGTACCGAGCCCCGTCGCCGGGCTTGGGTGAGTCTCAGGCGTCCCGCAGCAAGCGACGCAGGAAGTCGAGCGCCGAGATCACCGAGTACTGCCGCATCTGGTCGCGCAGACCAGGCAGCACCACCGTCGTCGAGTGGGATATGCGTCCCGGCAGCGACACGCCGATGCACAGGGTTCCCGGCTTGCGGCCATCCTGCTCCCCGGGGCCGGCGACACCCGTGAGGGCCAGCCCCACGTCGCAGCCCAGCACTCGGCGCACTCCCTCGGCCATCTGCACCGCCGCTGCCTCGCTGACGACCGGGCCCCGGTCCACCCCGAGCAGGTCGAATTTCACCTCGCTGTCGTAGGACACGATCGACCCGGTGAACACCTGGGACGCGCCGGGAATGCCGGTGAGCCGCCCCGAGACGAGGCCGCCGGTCACCGATTCCGCCGTTCCGAGCGTCCAGCCCCTCTTCTCCAACTCGACCAGAACGACCGACTCCATCGTGTCGCCGTCGGTACCGAACACGATGTCACCGGCCAGTTCGCGCACCTTTGCGTCCCACTGGTCGATGAGGGCATGGGCATCCGCCCTCGTGGGCGCCTTGGCCGTCAGGCGGACCTTGATGCCCTCCCATCCGCTGGCCAGGAACGCCAGTGTCGGGTTCCCCGCCTCGTCCAGGTCGCGAATCACGGGATCGAGCAGTTCGTTGAGCCCCGATTCGCTCTCGCCCCAGGTGCGCAACACCCGGCTCTCGATGACCGCCACCTCGCCGGACCTGGCCAGCATGTCGGGGATGACCGCACGGTCGAGCATGTCGTGCATCTCGTGGGGCACCCCCGGCATGGCGTAGACGACCTTTGCCCCCACCGGGCAGATGAGACCGGGCGCTGTGCCCCGGGTCTGGGGAATCACCGATGCGCCGATCGGCACCATCGCCTGGCGAAGGTTGTTCTCCGGCATCCGGCGGTTGCGCGACTCGAACATGGCGATGATCGCCTCGGCGACCGCGTCGTCGAGTTCGAGACGCGTTCCCATGACGCTGGCGATCGCCTCGCGCGTCAGGTCGTCGTGGGTGGGCCCCAGCCCGCCGCAGACGATGAGGGCGTCGGCGTCGACGAGGGCCCGCTCGAAGGCCTCGATCATCCTCTCGAGGTTGTCGCCGACCTTCATCTGCAGGCGGGATTCGATGCCGGCGGAGGCGAGTTTCTCCCCGATGTGGGACGAGTTCGTGTCCACGATCTGACCGAGCAGGAGTTCTGTTCCCACGGCGACGACGTTGCATCTCATGGTGTCAGCCTGCCACGACCGGGCGGTTGGTTGCGTGCTGACGAGCCAGGTACGCGGCCACCAACAGGGCGACACCCGCGAGGGTCGCAGCGTTGGAGAGCATGTGGTACCCGACGGCACGCCGCACGAACCCCGAGGACAGGCCGGCGAGCCCACCGCACAGGCTCATGAGGAGATCAGCGCTGCCCTGCACAGCGACGCGGTCCGACTCGGCCACCGACTCGAGCAGCATCGCCGAGCCGCCGATGAGCCCGAAGTTCCACCCCACACCGAGCATCCACAGGGACGGGAAGAGCACGAGATGGCCCGTTCCCGAGAGAGCGGCGAGAATCGTCGAGGCGACGAGGATGATCGATCCCACCCAGACCGCCTGGAGGGTCCCGCGACGGTCCACGTAGCGGCCCACGAGCGGACTGAACGCGAACATGCCGGCGATGTGCAGCGACACCACGTACTGGCTGAGGGTCTCGTGCCCGTGGATCTTCATGTGCACCGGCGTCATCGTCATCACCGCCACCATCGCCGCCTGCGACACCACCATGGAGGTGAGTGCCAGGCGCCCGCGCGCAGTACCGCCGGCGATCGAGAGAGCCGCACGGATGCTCGGAAGACGCCCCTCACTGCGCGGCGCGATGCCCCCCGAAACCACGAGGGGGTCCGGTCGCAGCCGCAGTGCCACGTTGACGAAGGCGACGAGCAGCACCGCACCGGAGAACATCCACGGGCCGGTGTAGCGACCGAATCCGAACCAGGTCGTACCGGCGTTCTGGGCCGGCTGGATGAGGAGCGGACCGAACACCGCACCGAAGGTGGAAGAGAAAACGATGCGGCTCATGGCTCGGGCCCGGGCGTCGGGCGAGGCCAGGTCCGTCGCGGCATAGCGCGCGAGCAGGTTCGAGGCCTGACCGTTGCCGAACAGGAAGAGGCCGACGATGAAGATCGGCAACCGGGACGACTCGGCACCCGCCGCCGCGACGAAGGCCCCGACCGCGGCGAGCAGATACCCCAACTGCAGGCCCGGTCGTCGACCACGCCTGGTCATGAGCCGCGACAGTCGGTGGGAAGCCACCGCGGTCCCCGTCGTCACCGTGGCGGTGGCGATGCCGCCCCACGGGGTGTCGTCACCGAGGATGTCCTGGATGACGAATGCACCCACGGTCACCGCCGCCGCGAGGGCGGCGGCTCCGATGATCTGGCCGGTGACGAGAACGCGCAATGTGCGTCTCTGGAGCCCGGCCCGCTCCGCCTCGCCGAGCGGCACCGGATGGGTCACAGGGTGCCCTTCACGGCGCGCCAGGCGTACTGCCCGCCGCTCAGGAGCGTGAGGGCGACGGCCACCCACATGCACACGACGAAGGACCAGGTGTGGTCGACGACGGTCAGCGGGGCGAGGGCGAAACCGACGGCCCACTGCTGGGCGAAGGTCTTCACCTTGGCCAGGCGGCTGGCCGGCATCGACACGCCCTTCGAGCCGGCGATCACGCGATAGATGCTCACGAGCAGCTCGCGTGCCGCGATGATGGAGACGGGGAGCACCCAGAAGATGTCGCGACTCACGAGGGTGAACATGGCCCCGAGCACGAGCACCTTGTCGGCGAGCGGATCGAGGAAGGCTCCGCTGCGGGTGATGCCGTGGCGCCGGGCAAGGTAGCCGTCGAAGCCGTCGCTGCCGCACAGGACGATCCACAGCACGAGGGCCACCCACGATCCGCGGCCGTCGTCGGGAATGAGGGCGAAGAGCACCGGCGACATGAGCACCCGGGTCACGGTGACGACGTTCGCCCAGGTGACGATGGCGTTCGGATCAACGGGCACCGGGCACCTCCGCAGGCTCTGTCGCGGGCGAGGCGACGAGGTCGGGGCCGAAGACCTGACCGACGACGACATCGTGGAAACCGCCGACCTCGAGCGAGTCCGGCACCTGCACGACTCCGTCGATCTCGGGAGCCTCACGGAACGACCGGGCGATGCCCGGCTCGTCGACGAGCACCGACAGGGTCTCGCCGAGGAGTTCGTCCCTGCGGGCCGCCGTGATCGCGTCCTGTATCTCACGCAGCTCTGCGAGTCGCTCGGCGGCGAGGGCCGGGTCGACCCGATCGGGAAGCGTCAACGCGTGAGTGCCGTCCTCGGGACTGAACGCGAAGAATCCGCACCAGTCGAGTCGGGCCTCGCGGACGAATTCGAGGAGCAGGTCGTGGTCCTCCTCGGTCTCGCCCGGATAACCGACGATGAAGTTCGAGCGGAACGCCGCCTCGGGAGCGAGGGAACGGATGCGGGCGATTCTCTCGAGAAAGCGATCACCGTCCCCCCAGCGGCGCATCCTGCGCAGGTGGGCCTTGGAGACGTGCTGGAGGGACAAGTCGAAGTACGGGACCCCGGTGGCAATGATCGCGTCGACGAGCGCGTCGGAGAGGTCGCTCGGGTACAGGTACAGGAGGCGCACCCTGTCCACCCGTGACGCCACGTCGTTGACGAGGCCCACGATGGAACCCGCCCCCAGATCGTCGGGACGGTCCTTTCCGTAGCTGGCCAGATCCTGGGCGACGAGAACGACCTCGCGCACACCCAACTGGTCGACCTCCTCGAGGATCGCCCGCGGGTCGCGGCTGCGCTGGGGACCGCGGAAGCTGGGAATGGCGCAGAATCCGCACGTGCGGTCGCAGCCCTCGGCGATCTTGACGTACGCCCACGGTGCGGCACTGCGGGGACGCGGGAGGTTGAGGAGGTCGAATTCGGGTACCCGGACGTTGACCTCGAGGGGCTTGCGTCCGAGCCGGATGGGCACACCGAAACCGGCGACCTGGTCCGCCTCGGGGAGGGCCTCGGCCAGTTCATCGCCGTAGCGCTCGGCCATGCAACCGGTGACGACGAGGCGCGACGATCGCTTCCGCGCACCGTCGAGGGCGAGCAGGGTGTCGATGCTCTCCGTGCGGGCCTCCTCGATGAAGGCGCAGGTGTTCACGACGACCACGTCGGCCTTGCGCGGATCGTCGGTGGCGACGAGACCCTCGGCAATGAGGGTTCCGGCGATCTTCTCCGAGTCGACCTGGTTCTTCGGGCAGCCGAGGGTCTCGATGTAGTACCGCTTCCCCATCGGAACGAGCCTACTGCCAGTGCAAGCGCAGGCCCTTCCCCGGCCAGCGCATCGCGAGCAGCGTGCCGGTGGAGGATGCGGTGACGAACGCGGTGGAGTGGTCGGGACCGCCGAAGCAGATGTTCGTCGTGATGCGGTCGCCGGTGGGGTGTTGCACCAGTACGTCGCCCGCCGGGGACACGACCGTGATGCAGCCGTTCACGAGCGTCGCCACGCACACGTTGCCCTCCCCGTCCACGGCGAGCGAGTCGAGCAACTGGTGACCGGGCAGGCCGCACAACACGCGCGGGCCGGACGCGCTGTCGGGCGTTCCCGGTGCCGACAGATCCCGCTCCCAGATACGACCCGTCGACGTCTCGGCCCAGTACAGACGCGACCCGTCCGGCGAGAGTCCGATGCCGTTCGGTGAATCCACCGGAAAGATCATCTCCTCGATGCGCGAACCGTCGATGGTGGCGTACCAGATGCCGGTGCGGTCCGAGACCCTGTCGTGACGGATGCCGTGATCGGTGAACCAAAAACCACCGTCCGCATCGAACACGAGGTCGTTCGGGGCCCGCAGCTCGGCGTGTTCGCCCCGGGTGTAGAGGTCGCGCACCTCGCCCGAGACGGGATCGACCCGCTGGATGCGCCCGCCGATGTAGCGGTCGGGATCGAAGGGCCCCGGATACAGCAGATCCCCGCTCTCCACCGGGCTGAACGCGTTCCCGTTGTTGCACAGATAGAACGCACCATCTGGTCCGACCGCCAGACCGTTCGCACCGCCCTCGATGTCGGCGACCTTCTCGGTCGTGCCGTCGGGATGCACCCGGGTCAGACGACCACCGAACATCTCGGTGAGCACCACGGACCCGTCGGGCATC
>JAULXU010000161.1:0-9854 GCA_032118285.1 Ilumatobacteraceae bacterium | reverse complement strand
GTGGCTCGTGCTGGCACTCGGCGGGGCACTGGCTGTCGGCAATGTCGCGGCGATCGTGCGACCACCCGCGAGGAAGTCCGATGACGCCGACCTCGACCGCGCCCCGGTGCTGCGCACCGTGATCATGGCGGTTGTCGGCGCCGTGGCCGCACTGTGGGCGTTGGCCAGCCTCGTTTCGGGCTGACCGACGAGCCGTTCTGCGCGCGTGGAGCGGATGACGGGAATCGAACCCGCATTCTCAGCTTGGGAAGCTGATGTTCTACCACTGAACTACATCCGCGTGGATTCCCGAGGATAACGGGTCGTCCCCGCTGATGAACAGGGCGTCAGCGGGAGGGCGCAGCGGTGCGACAAGCCGCATCGCAACGGATGGGCCGCCCGACCAGGGGATTGATCGGGCACAGACCGAGCACCCCGGTGGCAATCGGCAACAGGGCGAAGATGCCGAGCGCCCACCCTGCACTGCCGCCGAGCGCGACCCCGCCGGCGATCAGGGCGATTCCCATCAGCACCCGGATGGCGCGTCCCGTGGGGGTGCTCATGAACGAGAGGAATCTCATCGCGCGGGCGACTTCTCGTCGCATCGGCAGCGCTCGTCCTTGGGAACGCCGGCGAGGGCCTCCTCGATGTGTTGACCGCATCCCGCCCAGGTGGGCTTGTCGCAGTCGGGACATGTCACTCGTGAGCACATGGTGTTTCTCCTTGGATTGCCGGGAGGTCGATGGCCTCGCTCCGCGAGTATACCCCAGAGGGTATCTAGGACCACGCATCGAAGGCTTGCTTGATACCCCTAGGGGTATGCTAGGTTGGCTCGTCTATGACACATCCACGACCAACGGGGCCCTTGGCGAGCATCGCCCGGTTCTCCACCTCCCACAAGAAATCCGTCATCCTTCTCTGGCTGGCACTCGTTGTCGGAGCTGCTCCGCTGGCCATCTCCCTCACCGGCGCCCTGTCGGGCGCGGGCTGGGATGCCCAGGGCTCGGAGGCCGCGGCGGTCAGGGCGGAACTGCGCGAGAAGTTCCCCCAGGTCGGTGCAGAGGCGGCGATGATCGTCGTCACCCAGGAGACACCCGTGTCCGAGGATCCCGACGCCGTCGCAACCCTGGTGGCGGAGGCCTCCTCCGCCGATGGTGCGGCGGGCGTCGTCGATCCGTTGTCCCAGCCGGCCGAAGCGGGACTCGTGTCGGCAGACGGCCGAACGATCCTCATCCCCGTCGTGCTCGAGGCCGCCGAGGACGCCGACCTGCCGATCGCGGCGGGTCGACTGATGGAGTGGGTGGATACCCAGCCGCTCCCGGCGGGCACCACGGCCGACGTGACGGGTGAATGGGCGATGTGGGAGGACTTCAACCACGAGAACGAGAAGGCGCTGCACAAGGCCGAGCTCTTCTCGGGCCTACCGACGCTCATCCTGCTCTTCATCGCCTTCGGATCGGCCATCGCCGCCGGAGTGCCGCTCATCCTCGCCATCGCCGGCATCGCCGTGGGGTTCGCGGCCATCCATCTGGCCACGGCCCTCACGCCACTGTCCGTGTGGTCCATGAACTTCTCCATGATGATCGGCCTCGCCGTCGGCATCGATTACAGCCTCTTCATCGTCTCGCGTTACCGCGAGGAGCGGGAGGAAGGAAAGGTCCTGCCCGAAGCGATGGCCGGAGCCCTCGAGACCGCCGGGAAGGCGGTCTTCCTGTCGGCCCTCACCGTGGTCCTGTCGCTCGCGGCCCTGTTCTTCATTCCCATCATGGTTTTCCGCTCGATGGCTTTCGGCATGATCATGTCCGTGGTCGCCGTGTCGGCCGCATCGCTCACACTCCTGCCCGCGGTGCTCGCGGCGATGGGCGACAGGGTGCTCGTGAACAGGGCCAAGGAGGACCCGGACAAGGCGGCCGAGGGTCGCTGGGCGCGGTGGACGTCGCGCGCACTGTGGAAGCCGCGTCGCACGCTCGTTGCCGGACTCGTGCTCATGCTCGGTCTCGCGGCCCCCGCGCTCGGGATGCGCCTCGGGATGCCGGATGCCACCGTCGTCGACAAGGGGGCACAGAGCCGCGACGGCAACGACGCAGTGGTCGCTGCGTTCGGGCCCGGTGCGGTGGCGCCCTTCTACATCACGGCACCGGCGGATGAAGCCGCGGCCGCCCTCGCCGCGGTTCAATCCGACGAGAACACCCTCATGGCCGGGCCGCTCGGCGTGCAGTCCGACGAAGGCCGCACCGTCATCCGGGCGTTCCCGAAGACGGGTGGATCCTCCGTGGACACCCAGGACATGACGGGCCGTCTTCGTGATGCCCTTTCCGTCGAGGCGCCCGGTGCGCTGGTGGGCGGCCCGGGGTCGCAGAACCACGACCTCACCGAGGCGCTCGTCTCCAGCGCACCGCTCGCCGCCGGCCTCATCATGCTCGTGGCCTTCGTACTGCTGCTCGTGGTGTTCCGCAGTCTCGTCATCGCGGTCGCCTCGATCGTGCTCAACCTCATCAGCGTCGCGGCCAGCTTCGGCTTCGCCACGATCGTGTTCCAGTGGGGATTCGGGTCCGGCCTCATCGGCATCGAGCACCAGGGGTTCATCAACGCCTGGGCACCCCTTTTCTTCTTCGCGCTGCTCTTCGGTCTGTCGATGGACTACCAGCTGTTCCTGCTGGCCGCTATCAAGGAGATGCACGAGAAGACGGGCGACACCCAGGTGGCCGTGCGCGAGGGAATCGCCCGCACCGGCCGGCCCATCACCAATGCCGCGCTCATCATGATCGTGGTGTTCGTGGCCTTCGGTGTCACGGGGCCGATCCCCCCGACGGAGCTGGGCATCACCCTCGCCGTCGCGGTGCTCCTCGACGCCACCGTGGTGCGCATGATGCTCGTGCCCGCCATGCTCGGTCTGCTGGACAAGAAGTCCTGGTACGTGCCGCGCTGGCTCGACCGCATCCTCCCGGTCATCCCCTTCAGCCACTGACCGCCGGGTCGGGGTCCGGGTCGCCGTCTTCGGTCGGCGGCCCGGGTCCTTCCCCCGGGCTCGCACGATGCTCCCCACTAGGGTTGCGCCGTGATTCTTTCGGACCGGGACATCCGCGACCAGGTCGCCGCAGGACGGATCGTCATCGAGCCCCACGACGAATCGTGCATACAACCGAGCAGCGTGGACGTGAAGGTGTCGAATCTCTTCCGGGTGTTCCGCAACCACTCCGCCGGCGTGCTCGACGTCAAGAAGGACCTCACCGGTCTCACCGAACTGGTCGAGGTGCCCCTCGACGGAGTCTTCATGCTGCATCCCGGCGAATTCGTGCTCGGCTCCACGCTCGAACGCATCGGGGTGCCCGACGACCTCGTCGCCCGTGTCGAAGGAAAGAGCAGCCTCGGACGTCTGGGCCTGCTCATCCATTCCACCGCAGGCTTCATCGACGCCGGCTTCGACGGACACGTCACACTCGAACTGGCCAACGTCGCGAACCTCCCCATCACGCTCTACCCGGGCATGAAGATCGGTCAGGTCTCGTTCATGCGCATGACCTCTGCGGCCGAGAAGCCCTATGGATCGGGCGCGAAGGGCTCCAAGTACCAGGGACAGCGCGGCCCCACTCCGAGTCGCTACTTCGAGAATTTCGCGGACTGACGCCAACCCGACGGACTGACGCCAACCCGCATGGTCATCGGCGGCTGAGCCGCCGGTTTCACTCGCCCGGGCTGGCGGCCAGCGGTGCGGACGCCTGTGCGGCCTCGCGCTCGCCGTTCTCGATGGCCTCGATGAGGTGGATGGCGATGTCGGCGACCTTGACGGTGTCCTCGCCGACTCCGGCCGCCTTCACGCCGTCATCGAGCATGATGTAGCAGAAGGGGCACGCGGTCGCGACGCGACTGGCTCCCGTGCTGATCGCCTCCTGGGCGCGCTCGTCGTTCACCTTGGTGCCGATGGATTCCTCCATCCACATGCGCGCACCGCCGGCGCCGCAGCACATGCCCTGCGTGCCGTTGCGCGGCATCTCCACCACCTGCACGCCCTTGATGGAACCCACGATCTTGCGGGGCGCCATGTAGACGTCGTTGTGACGGCCGAGGTAGCACGAGTCGTGGTACGTGATGCGGTCGTTCAGCGACGCGTTGCGGATGTCGAGCTGGCCGGAGTCGATGAGCTGCTCGAGGAACTCGCTGTGGTGCAGCACCTCCCAGTCGCCGCCGAGCTGCGGGTACTCGTTCTTCAGGGTGTTGAAGCAGTGCGGGCACTGGGTGATGATCTTCTTCACGCCCATGCCGTTGAGCATCTCGATGTTGGGAATGGCGAGCATCTGGAACAGGTACTCGTTGCCCGACCGGCGGGCGGAGTCGCCCGTGCACATTTCGCTCGGCCCGAGGACGGCGACGTCGATGCCGGCGCGGATGAGCAGTTTCGCCACGGCCTGGGTGACCTTCTTGTTCTTGTCGTCGAACGAACCGGCGCAACCCACCCAGTAGAGGTACTCGTGATCGAAGGGCGAGCCCGGGTCGACGACGTCGACCTCGAGGTCCTTGGCCCAGTCGGCACGCTCGTTCTGGTTCATTCCCCACGGGTTCTGCTGGTTCTCCATGGCGCGGTAGGCGTTGCCCAGTTCGGCCGGGAAGTTCGACTCCATCAGCGAGAGGTAGCGGCGCATGTCGAGGATCTTGTCGAGGATCTCGATGTTCACGGGGCAGATCTCGTCGCAGGCGCGGCAGCTCGTGCAGGCCCACACCTCCTCGGAGGTGATGCGCTCGAAGAGCGAGTTGGCCCCGATGGTGATCTCGGAGTCCACCGACAGAGGCGGCGACACACTGCCACCTGGCGCGTGCGCGGCGGTCGCGGCCATGACCTCGCCGGTCTTGAGCACGATCTCACGGGGGTCGAGGGGCTTGCCGGTGGCGTGCGCCGGGCACACGCTGGTGCAACGTCCGCACATCGTGCAGGCGTCGGTGTCGAGCAGCTGCTTCCAGGTGAAGTCCTCCACCACGGCGGCACCGAAGGTCTCGAGCGAGGTCTCGGTGAGGTTGGGCATGGCCCGCATGGCGCCCTTGGGACGGTCTCGGTCGCGCAGGTACATGTTGAGCGGCGACGTGAAGATGTGGCGCAGCATGGTGATGGGGAGGAGGGCGAGGAAGGCCACGAAGGTCAGCACGTGCAGGACCCACATCGCCTGGTGCCAGTTCTCCAGCGCACCGAGCGACCAGCCGTCGACGAGGCGCGACAGCGGCCAACCCACGAACGACCACTTCTCGAAGTCCATGTCCTTGCCACCGGCCGCGCTGGCGGCGATGCGGAACATCTCGGCGGCGAAGCCGCTCAGGCCGACGGCCAGCAGCACCCCGAGGATGATGCCGTGCTCGGGCTTCGACTTGATGCGGATGCGGTAGGGCTTCTGCACGTAGCGGCGCAGGATGGCCCACAGCACGCCCACCGTGAACACGACGCCGGCGGCATCGCCGACCATGGCGTAGGCCTGGTACACGCCGCCGTGGAGGAACTTGAGGGAGTCGGGCAGCTGGTGGTCGATCTCCAGCACCGTCGTCACGCCGAGCAGCACGAGGAACCCGAAGTAGATCATCGAGTGCATGAGTCCCGCGGCGCTGTCGCGCAGGAGGGTTCGCATGTAGACGCCGGCGCGGTAGTCGGCCAGGCGACGCTTGACGTTGCGCGGGGTGGTGCGCCGGCGGTCGGGTGCACCGCGCTCCCAGTTGCGCATGCGATCGGCGAAGCGCAGCGATCCCCACACGAGCATGACGGGGATGACGGTGTAGAAGGCCACCTTGAGGGCCGAGGGAATGCCCCCGAAGACGTCGCGGTGGATCTCGGAGGTGGACTTCCAGCCGGTGAAGTTCGGCACGATTCCCGACACCACGGTGAAGGCGGCGATGCCGACTCCGATGGCGATCGAGAGCTGGTGCGGCCGGAGGCGCTTGGGGGCGTCCGGAGTGGAGGCGGCGTTCGTGCTCATGGTGCCCAAACGCTAGTGGGCGAGGTGCCCGGGGGTCGTTCCCGCCCGGGCTGGGGCGTCAGCCGTAGTGGGCCCCGGCGTCAGCCGTAGTGGGCACGGTCCAGTTCACGAACGCGCGTGGCGAGCGCCTTGAGCAGCTTGCGAGAGATCGAGGGGATGTTGTCGATCGCCGCCCTCAGGGCACGATCCGACACCACCAAAAGCTTCACCTCGGTGTCGGCAACCACCGTGGCGGTGCGCGGACCGTTGTCGAGCAGTGAGAGCTCTCCGACGACCGAACCGGGCCCCACCGAGCCGACGCGCTTGTTGTTGCGCTTCACGGTGGCCGTGCCCTCGAGGACGACGTAGCCCTCGCGCCCGACGCGGCCCTGCTCGATGATGACGGTTCCGGGCTTGACGGTGCGCTCGGAGGAGTTCTTGATGATGAGACCGATCTCCTTGGTGGAGCAATCGGAGAACAGCGGAATCTTGCGCAGGTGGTGGACCGAGTTCTTGGTGGATGGCATGTGAACAAGTGTACCCATCGCCCCGGGGGCGATCGTCCGATCGTGAACAAGGGTCACATGTGACCCCGGTCGGTGGCTACTTCGTCGAAGCCTGGTTGGCCACGCCCTCGATGGCGGCGCGGATCGCCTCCTGATCGCCGAGGTATCCGACCGACTCCACCGACAGGTCGTCGTGCAGTCGGTAGGCCCGCGGCACCCCGGTGGGGATGTTCAATTCGGCAATGTCGGCTTCCGAGATGCCCTCGAGAGCCATGACAAGGGCCCGCAGCGAGTTGCCGTGGGCGGCGACCAGCACGTCCATCCCCGCCCGCAGTTGGGGCACGACCGCCTCGTGGAATCGGGGCATCACACGGGCCACCACGTCCTTGAGACACTCGGTGGCAGGCAGGTCGGCGCGGGCGACGAAGCGGTAGCGGGGATCGTTGGCCGGATGCTCGGGGCTGTCCGCCTCGACGGGCGGCGGGGGCACGTCGTAACTGCGGCGCCAGACCTTGGTCTGGGCCTCGCCGTGGCGGGCCGAGGTCTGTGCCTTGTCGAGGCCCTGGAGAGCCCCGTAATGGCGCTCGTTCCACCGCCAGTGGCGCTCGACGGGCAGCCACACCTGCCCCAACTCGGCGAGAGCAAGGTGGCAGGTCATGACCGCGCGGGTGAGCAATGAGGTGTGGGCCACGTCGAAACGGAATCCGGCCTCGGCGAGCACGCGGCCGGCCCCGACGGCCTCGGTCTCTCCCTGAGCCGAGAGGGGCACGTCGTGCCAACCGGTGAAGAGGTTTTCCTGGTTCCACGTCGATTGGCCGTGGCGAAGGAGGACGAGATTGCCGAGCACGGCCTCAATCGTAGGAATCCCGGGCGGGAACCGGCCCAATTGTGGGAGGGAGACCTCCAGCACAAGATTGAGCGGAGTCGTATCAAGATTTCTGCCATGGGGGTTGTGATGGGGAAATACGACCCCTTATCGTGACCGCCACACACCGGCCCCCGCCGGTTTCCAGTACAGGAGGCACCCCCATGGCCAAAGCAGTCGGCATCGACCTCGGCACCACGAACTCCGTCGTGGCAGTCCTCGAGGCGGGAGATCCCGTCGTCATCCCCAACTCCGAGGGCGCTCGCACCACCCCCTCCATCGTCGCCTTCTCGAAGGCCGGCGAGGTCCTCGTCGGTGAGGTGGCCAAGCGACAGGCCATCACGAACCCCGACCGCACCTTCCGCTCCATCAAGCGGCACATGGGCACCGCCTGGAAGTCCGAGGACATCGACGGCAAGAACTACACCCCCCAGGAGATCAGCGCCCGCACGCTCATGAAACTCAAGCGCGATGCCGAGGCCTACCTCGGGGACACGGTCACCGACGCCGTCATCACGGTTCCCGCGTACTTCAACGACGCCCAGCGCACCGCCACGAAGGAGGCCGGGGCCATCGCCGGCCTCAACGTGCTGCGCATCATCAACGAGCCCACCGCCGCCGCCCTCGCCTACGGCCTCGACAAGTCCTCCCAGGACGAGACCATCCTCGTGTTCGACCTCGGTGGCGGCACGTTCGACGTGAGCGTGCTCGAGATCGGCGACGGTGTCTTCGAGGTGAAGAGCACCAACGGCGACACCGAGCTCGGCGGCGACGACTGGGACCAGCGCGTCATCGACTGGCTGGTGCAGCAGTTCAAGGGCGCCCACGGCGTCGACCTCTCCCAGGACCGCATGGCAATGCAGCGCCTGAAGGAGGCCGCCGAGAAGGCCAAGATCGAGCTCTCCCAGACCCAGCAGACCCAGATCAACCTGCCCTTCATCACCGCCACGGCGGAAGGTCCGCTGCATCTCGACGAGTCGCTCTCGCGCTCGAAGTTCCAGGAGATGACGGCCGACCTCGTCGAGCGCTGCCGCGTCGCCTTCGAGCGCGCGCTCAAGGACGCCGGCCTCGGCAAGGACCAGGTTCAGCACGTGATCCTCGTCGGCGGGTCCACCCGCATGCCGGCCGTCCAAGATCTCGTGCAGTCCCTCACGGGCAAGGAACCGAACAAGACGGTGAACCCCGACGAGGTCGTGGCCGTCGGCGCCGCGGTGCAGGCAGGCGTGCTGAAGGGCGACGTCAAGGACGTTCTGCTCCTCGATGTCACCCCGCTGTCGCTCGGCATCGAGACCAAGGGCGGCGTGATGACGAAGCTCATCGAGCGCAACACCACCATCCCCACCAAGCGCACCGAGGTGTTCACCACCGCCGACGACAACCAGCCGTCGGTGGAGATCAAGGTGCTCCAGGGCGAACGGGAGATGGCCAGCTTCAACCAGTCGCTCGGAACCTTCACGCTCGGCGACATCCCGCCGGCCCCGCGCGGAGTCCCCCAGATCGAGGTCACCTTCGACATCGACGCCAACGGCATCGTCACCGTGTCGGCCAAGGACCGCGCGACCAACAATCAGAACTCCATCTCCATCCAGGGCAACACCTCGTTGTCGAAGGACGAGATCGAGAAGATGATCAAGGACGCCGAGGCCCACGCGGCCGACGACCGTCGCCGGCGGGACGAGGCCGAGGTGCGCAACAACGCCGACTCGCTCGTGTACCAGACCGAGAAGGTCCTCAAGGAACAGGGCGACAAGGTCGACGAGGCCGAGCGCGCGGCCGTCGAGGGACCGCTCGAGGCGCTGAAGAAGGCCATCGAATCGAACGACATCGACTCCATCCGCTCGGCGACGGAGAGCCTCATGGGTGCCAGCCAGGCATTCAGTCAGAAGCTCTACGAGGCGGCCGCCCGCGATACCAACGCGGCGGGCACCTCGGCATCCGGCGCCGCCGACGATGACATCGTCGACGCCGAGATCGTCGACGAGAACTGAGGTCGGGGAGATGGACGCCGAGATGGTGGACCAGCCCGACGAGAGCGGTGCGGACCCGGCGGTCGAGGCCGCCGAGGACGCCCTCGCGATCGCGGCGATGTTCGATGCGGTGAAGGCCGAGCGCGACGAATTCAAGGACATCGCCCTGCGCCTGCAGGCCGACTTCGAGAACTACAAGAAGCGCGTCGCCAGCGTCCAGCAGGACGAGGTCGACCGCGCCACCGGACGGCTCGCCGAGTCGCTCCTCCCGGTGCTCGACGCCTGCGAGGCGGCGGTCGCGCACGGGGGCGAGGGCGCCGAGGCCATTCGTTCCTCGCTCATGGCCGCGCTCGCCGGTCAGGGTCTCCTGGCCATGGATCTCGAGGGCGCCCCCTTCGATCCGGAGATGGCCGAAGCGGTCGTGCACGAGGAGGGCGCGGGCGGCGAGCCCGTCGTCGTCGAGGTGCTGCGCACGGGATACACCTGGAAGGGACGCGTGCTGCGCGCCGCCATGGTGAAGGTGAGGGGCTAGGACGTGACCGCGCAGCGGGAGTGGTTCGAGAAGGACTACTACGCCGTCCTCGGGGTGGCCAAGGACGCGAGT
>JAULXU010000160.1:0-1560 GCA_032118285.1 Ilumatobacteraceae bacterium | reverse complement strand
CCGACTTCTCGCACCCGGCAGTACGCACAATGGTGAAGCTGTCCACCTGGACCTTCGGTTACGTGGTGACGAACCAGGTGGCCCTCATCGTGGTGAAGAATCTCGCCCGGCCGGGCAGCGGCAACCAAGATGCCTACTCGAAGGCCTACACGTTCTTCCTCCTCCCCCACGGCCTCCTTGCCATCTCCATCGCCACCACGTTCGTGCCAGAACTGGTGCGGAGGGTGCGCGCCGCGGACACAGCGGGCTTCCGTGAATGGATCACGTCCGGCGTGAGGTGGATCCTCATCCTCACCGTGCCGTCATCGGTCGCCATGGTCATCTTGTCCCGACCCATTATCGTGACCCTCCTCGAGCATGGGCACTTCAGTTCGTCGGCATCGGCCAACACCGCCCGTGCGCTCGCGGGTCTTGCAGTGGGCCTGGTCGGGTTCTCGGTGTACATCTTCGCCCTGCGCGGGTTCTATGCCCACGAGGACACGAAGACGCCGTTCCTCATCAACGTCTTCCAGAATGCACTGAACGTGGTCCTCGCCGTGACACTCGTCGGGCGCCACGAGGTGCTCGGCCTCGGCCTCGCGTTCGGCATCTCGTACATGGTTGCCTCCGTCCTCGTGCTGTGGGTGCTCCACGTGAAGCACGGCGCCATCGACTGGCAGAGACTGGCGGCGATCACCGCGAAGACCGTCACCGTGAGCGCGGTCATGGGACTGGTGGTCTGGGCCATCCCCTTCGCGCTCGAGGCCCGGTCCGGGTTCACCCTGTCCGCGGAACTGTTCCTCGCGGTGCTCGCCGGCATGGGCACCTACATCGTCGGTCTGTACCTGGTGAGGGTGCCCGAGATGCACGACCTCAGGTCACTGCTGCCGAGGCGGTCGACGGATGTCGGTGCCGACGGCTGAGGCGCCCTAGACCAGCACCACCAGGTCGTCGCGGTGGATCACCTCGGTGGGCCACGACGGGTCAAGGTCCGCAGTGCGCTTTCCTGCGGCACCGGCAACCTGCGCGGACGACATTGTCGTCATGCCGCGCGCGATGACGACACCGCTGCCGTCGGCAATCTCCACCGTGGCACCCGCTTCGAACGACCCGTCGCACCCTGTCACCCCCGCGGGCAGCAACGAGGTTCCCCGGCCGGTCAGTGCGTCGCGCGCCCCACCGTCCACGATGATGCGCCCCTCCGTCTCGGCGGCGAAGGCAATCCACAGTTTCCGCGCCGAAAGGTTGCGGTCTTGCGGCGCGAAGCGCGTCCCGGTGGAGTCGTCACCGTTGACCGCCGAGACCACCGCACCGTCCCGCGTGGCGGCGGCGATGACCGCGGTGACACCCGACCACGAGGCGATGCGGGCCGACGCGAGCTTCGACGCCATGCCGCCGCTGCCCCGCTCGGTCCCCTTCTCCGTTGCCGTGACCGTGAGAAGCGGGTCGTCGGCCGCGACGTGGGCGACCCTGCGGGCAGCAGGGTTGACGCGCGGGTCCTCCGTGTACAGACCGTCGGTGTCGGTGAGGAGCACGAGCAGGTCGGCCCCGACGAGGTGCGCGACGAGCGCGGCCAGGTGA
>JAULXU010000159.1:16233-20041 GCA_032118285.1 Ilumatobacteraceae bacterium | reverse complement strand
CTCTCTCACACAGCGAGCCGCGCTCCTCGTGGCCGTGGTGGCGGTGTCAGAGATCGGTTTCCGGGTGGTGGAGCGGCCGGCCAGGGTGTCGCGCACCCTCTCGACCCGACACGGCATCGCCATCGGGATCGGTGCTCTGCTCGTGGCGGGCGGCATCGGCTCGGGATTCGTGGTCGGTGCCTACGAGCCCGATCTGTCCACCGGCGTGGTGGTCGCCGCACCGGATCTCGACACGGTCACCACGACGACCCTGGCGGATCCCCCGCCGATCAACAACGATGGAGCGGCCCCTCTCGCGGCGATCCGTGCGGCGATCGGCGCCACTGTTCTTCCCGACAATCTCGTCCCCGACCCCGACACGGCGCGCAACGACGTCGCCCTCACCTACGACAACGGCTGCCACGGCTCCTACCGCGTTCGGCCCGACCCTGATTGCGTCTTCGGTGATCCCGCGGGCGACGTGACCGTGGCCCTGTGGGGTGATTCGCACGCGGCCCAGTGGTTCGACGCCCTCGCCGACATCGGCGCCCGGCGCGGCTGGCGGGTGCTCTCCATCACCACGGGGGGCTGCCCGATCATCGAGGTGCTCACCTACAACAAGGTGAACCAGGACACGTACGAGCATTGCTTCGACTGGCGACGCAGGACGCGGGCGTACCTGCGCGAGCAGGGTGTCGACGTGGTGTTCCTCGCCAGCTACTACCGCTCCACCCTCGACTCGACCCGCAAACCCATCCGCGTCGCGGACTGGGAGCGCCGACTTCCCGAACTTCTCGACGGGTTAAGAGGAGACGGCATCGAACCCGTGGTCATCGGCGGCATCCCCGATCCGCCCCGGAGCGTCCCGGGATGCGTGACGATGAACCGGCGCGACATCATGCAGTGCGCCGCCCGGTCGGACGACGAGTTCCTCGCCGAGGTGGACTCCGCGGTGGCGCGCATCACCCGCAGTCACGGAGCAGGTTTCTTCGCCCCGACGCGGTGGATGTGCGCAGACGGTCTCTGTCCGCCGGTGGTGGGCAACATCCTCGTGTACCGCGACAGCTACCACCTCACGACGACGTTCGCCTTGTGGCTGACCCCCGTCATCGAAGCGACGGTGGCGGCGCGGGTCGAATGGGTGGCTGCCCGCAACGATTGACGGCGTGGCGCGCCCCGGGGACACGGGGCCACAATGGCGGAAGGGGTGGGATTTGAACCCACGGTGGCTATTCACCACAACGGTTTTCGAGACCGTCCCATTCGGCCGCTCTGGCACCCTTCCGTCGAGAGAGGCTAGCGGTCGGTGGAAAGAATGCGCCTGAAGAGCGCGTCGAGGATGAATCCGGTGATGCCGATGAGAAGGACGTTCGCGGCCAGCAACGAGTAATCCAGTTGGTCGCGCGCGTTGAGCAACGAGTACCCGAGACCGGAGTCGACGCCCAGCATCTCGGCAGGAACGAGCACGATCCACCCCACGCCGAGTGCGAGCCGCAGCGACGTGAGGACGTTGGTCCGGATCGCCGGCACCGTCACCAGACGAACCCGTTCCCTCCTGCTCGCACCCAACGAGCGCGCCACGTCGTGCCATGCCGGCGAGACGGCCCTCACCCCGGCGGCGGTTCCGAGCGCCAGCGGCCACACTGCCGTGACCGCGACGAGGAAGATGACGGGACCTCCACCGACACCGAGGGCGACGATGACGATCGGCGCCCATGCCAACGGTGAGATCATCCGCATGAAGTTGACGAGCGGAAGCGTCGCGTGCTCGAGCGCGCGGTTCGCACCCAATGCCAACCCGAGCGGTATGCCGATGCCTGCCGCGACGAGGATCCCCGTCACGAGGCGCACGAGGCTGGTCCGCACGTCCTCGACTCCCCCGCCACCCGCGAGGTGGTCCCACAGAGCGGGCACGACGTCGGGAGGACTCATCCGGCCCAGCACGGGATTTGCCGCCCACACCGTCGTCGTCGCCCACCACCACGTGACGATGGCGAGCGAGAGCGCGACAGACCGGGACAACGCCCCGCGGATGGTCACGGTGCGATCACCTCGTCACGCTCGTAGGACTCGAGCCCGAACGCTTCCCGGCCACCGTTGGCCTCGATGGCGTCGCGGGCGAGTCCCTCGGCGACCAGCTCGGCGTGGACCGTGTCGTCATCGAGATCCGCGAGGAATGCGGTGTCCCCGTCGATGCGGGTCTCCCTCAGCGCCGCCACCAGTTCCTTCGTGTATGAGGGATAGGCGTAGGGCTGGAAGCCGATGCGCTCGCTTCCCCACTCCGGGTGGACGATGGCGCCCGTGGGCCCGTACTCGGCAATGTCGTAGTGCGTCAGCGCGCGCTCGATGGCGGGCAGGGGTTGGGGCAGGTAGCCACCTTCGGACAGGGTGCGGGCTGTGCCCGTCCTGTCGGCGGCGATCGCCAACTGGGCCTGGGCGATCGAGTTCGCCAGGCTCGCCGCCGCCTGGGGCGAATCCGACACCAGACTCTCCCGCACCACGGTCACGCAGCACGCATGGTCGCGCCAGACATCGCCCGTGAAGCGCAGGATGCGCCCCGCGCCCTTCACCTCGGCCAGAGCGTTGAAGGGGTCGGCGACGATGAACCCGGCGATGGACCCCGACGCCAGCGCCGGAACCATGTCGGCCGGCGGCAGGACGACGAGCTTCACCGTGCGTGCCGATGCCGACGCCGAACCCTCGAGAATCGGCTCGAGTCCGTTCGACCTCAGGATGTTCTGCAGCACGACGTTGTGGATGCTCCACCAGAACGGCACAGCAACCGTCTTCCCGGCGAGATCGGTGACGCCGCGGATGCTCTCGGACACCGTGAGAGCCGATCCGTTGGTGTGGTTCCAGGACACGACCTTGAGGGGCACCTTGGCACCGAAGCGGAGCTGGATGGCCAGGGGCATCAGCATGTGCACCGCGTCGACGGCGCCGCCCTGGAGGGACTCGGCCAGATCGGCCCACGACCTGAACAACGTCGGGTCGGGTGCGGTGAATCCGTTCGCCGCGAGGGTGCCGTTGGCATGAGCCACCAAGAGCGGTGACGCGTCGGTGATGGGCAGGTATCCGATGCGCAACGCTCCGAGACTCCCGGCCGAGGGCACGGTCGTGGCGGCCGGGGTGGACGAGCCGCACGCCGCGAGAAGACCACTCCCTCCGACGATGAAGGCTCCTGCCCCGGCACCGGCGGCGAGCCGCAGGAAGTCGCGCCGGGAGCGGTCCGTGGTGAATCCGTCGTTCATCTGCATGTTCCTTGTCTCTTTCACTTCCGAGATCCTCGACCCGACCCGGCGATCAACCCGCCACCAGGCGGCTCTCGATCTGGGAGCGGACGGTGCTCACGACCATGTCGTGACGACCCTGCACGTCCGATACCCAGCACTCCACGCCACCGCGTCCGTGCTGGAGCAATGCCACCCGGTCACCGAGGAACAGCGCCTCGGCGAGGTCGTGGGTGACGATGACGACCGAACTGCCGAGAGCCGAACGGTGACCCACCAGCCATTCCTGGAGCGACGACCTCGTGGCGACATCGAGCGCCGAGAAGGGTTCATCGAGAAGGAGAACGTCCGGTTCGGCGGCCACGGCCCTCGCAATGGCGACGCGCTGCTGCTCGCCGCCCGAGAGGCCCGCGACCCGTCGCGTCTCGAGATGGGCGATGTCGAGGGCCTCGAGGATCTCACGTGCCCGTTGCCGACGCGCACGCCGCCGCAGACCCGCACGGGGATGGTCGCGCAGGCGCAACGGGAACGCGACATTGTCCGCGACGTCCAGCCAGGGGAAGAGATGGGGCTGCTGGAAAACGGTGGAGGTGCGCAGG
>JAULXU010000159.1:6504-16223 GCA_032118285.1 Ilumatobacteraceae bacterium | reverse complement strand
TGTGACCTGCCCCACTGCCGGCCGAACGAGTCCGGCCATCACGGACAACAGGGTCGACTTGCCCACTCCGCTCCGACCGACGACGGCCAGCACCTCGCCGTGTGACACCGCCAGGTCGACGTCGCGCAGGATCTCGCGGGCGGGATCGCCGAGGCGCACCGAGATGCCGGTCAGACGGAGTGCTGCAGTTCCCATTCCAACTGGGCTTCCGTGGGTGACTGGACGGGGATGAAGAGTGCCTCGCGCACGCGGCGAGCCGTGGGGCTCGACGCCGAATAGGCCGCTCCGCCGAGCACCGCGAGTTCCAACTGGGTCGTCGCGACGGCGAGGTGCCCCGCGTCGAGACGGAGCCTCACCGGGTTCACGGGCGGCACTCCCTCGCGCTCATCGAGCCAGGAGGTGAGTGCTGTCAGGTCGGCGCACAGACGGTCGAGTTCGGTGCCGAGGCGCGACACCCGCGGGGCGAGGGAGACCGCCACGCCACGGGGTTCGGCGCTGCCGGTCAGCGCCGCTGACGCCAACCCCAGGCAGAACGCCGACTGGAACGCGAGGAAGACGGGGCGGACATGGGCGACGAACTCCTCGAAGGACACGTCGAGGATGTCGTCCTCCGTCACCTCCACGTCCTCCACCCGGATCGACCCGGACCGCGTCGCATCGAGGGCGAGCAGTCCCCTGACAGGCGCCACCTCGAGACCGGGGCGCGACAACGGCAGCACGACGATGCGACGGAGGTCGCCGTCGCGCACGGCGGTGACGACCACGGCGTCGTCGTAGAGATTCGATGCCCACGAGATGAATCCGCTCGCCGTCATGCGTCCGCCACGTCGCGTGAGAACCACCGGAAGTTCCTCCAGGCCTTGTGCCGCGCGGAAGGCGGCGGCGAGTGCGGTGGAACCGGGGCGCAGGCCCCGGCGCACCTCGTCGGTGAGGGCGGCCCGCCGCTGTCCACCGAAGCGGGCGAGATATTCCACGGTCATGCGGTGGGCCCAGACAGCGAACGCAGACGACATGCACGCCGAGGCGAGTTCGGCGATGATGCGCACCTGATCGTGATGGCCGCCGTCACCACCGGGAAGTCCGAGGTCGATAACCCCGTGGGAGCCGAGCCGCGCCAGCAGGGGACGACGATCGGCGTCGTCGTTGCAGTCGACCAGAGCGGCGACCGCCGCGACATCATCGAGGGTGTTCTCGGGAAGACGCGACGGTCCCGGGAGCAATGCCGTCGACACGGTTCACTCGCCCTGGGAGAGCTTGTGCAGGCGGTCGATCGGTGCGCTCACCACGTCACGGGCGCGGACCACGGCTTCTTCGTCGGGAGCGTCGTAGAAGCAGAGGCACTTCACCATGTCCTCGCGCACGTACGTGCGCTGGAAGGTGGTCTCGGGCACCTGGGCGTACAGCGGTGCCTTTTCCTTCTTGCGGGCGAGGTAGGCATCCATCGTGAGGTCGGCCGGCAGGTCCCATTCCACGAGGTACCCCGACGCCGGGCGCTCGGCCTTCACCTGGGCGATGTCGGCACCCACCAGCCTCACCGGGCTGACCTCCACCGTGCCCAACCCGGCGGCCGCGAACTCTTTGGCCAGCGATTCGGCGCTCCCTCCGTCGAAGATGGCAAAGGCTCGACCTCCGTCGGCCGTCACCTGGGCCTCGACGAACTCGCCTCCGGCCCTCTGGCCGGCGGTCTCGGCGGTTGCCAGTGCCTCTGCCACGGCGCCTGAAGGGATGATTTCTGCCAGAAAAAGCGTCATTGGGGAACCTCTGCTCTCGATTGTTGACCGCTCCGCTCAACAATAGGCTCTCCTCACGGAAAACCCAACCAGATTGGTCAGGAATTGGGGGACGTCGATCCCCCGGTCAGTCAGATCGGGGACGCCGAGAGGCGAAGAACTCCCGCAGCAGTGCCGACGACTCCGCGGCGAGAACACCGTGGGCGACAGGCGGGTTGTGGTTGAGGCGCGGATCGCTCGTGACGTTGTAGAGACTCGACGTGGCCCCGGCCTTGGGATCGGCCGCGCCGAAGACGAGCCCGCCGATGCGGGCCGCCAGGAGGGCGCCGGCGCACATCACACACGGCTCGAGTGTGACGACCAGGGTGCAGTCATCGAGGCGCCACCGCCCCAGCCTCGCTGCGGCGTCGCGCAGGGCGAGCACTTCCGCGTGTGCCGTCGGATCGCCCGTCTTCTCCCGCTCGTTGTGGCGGGCGGCCACGATCTCGCCGTCCCGCACCACGACCGCTCCGACCGGGACGTCACCGTGAAGGAGGGCCGCACGGGCCTCGTCGAGGGCGACGCGCATCGCCCGTGTCGGGTCGGCAGGAGCGGGCGGGGAAGGGAGCACCTCGGGGAATGTAGCCACGCGGGCCAGTGGCGGAAGGGGTGGGATTCGAACCCACGGAAGCTTTCACTTCACACGCTTTCCAAGCGTGCCGATTCGGCCGCTCTCGCACCCTTCCAGGGGACGACGAGGCCGTCCCGAGGGCCAGAGCCTATCGGTCGGTTATCCTGACGTTCTCAACGACCACGGGCTCGCCCGCGGGAGGCGAGGTGGCGGTCGGGTCCTGTGCGACGGTCGCCCGTAAACCAGGTCAGGTCCTGACGGAAGCAGCCTCCACGCGGGAACGATCGTGTGCCGCAGATCGCCTGGCCGTCACCTCACTTCCCGCGGGTCTCCCGGAAGGAAGGACCCCACCATGAACTCCACCATCATCCCCGGCAACAACACCCGGTGGATCCGTCTCGGCGTCATCGGTGGGGCTGTGGTCCTCGTG
Organism: Ilumatobacteraceae bacterium; assembly: GCA_032118285.1. Taxonomy (GTDB): domain Bacteria; phylum Actinomycetota; class Acidimicrobiia; order Acidimicrobiales; family Ilumatobacteraceae; genus UBA2093. Next base: position 13,453 of record JAULXU010000159.1, on the reverse strand, counting down.
CTGGCGATCCTCGTCGGCTCGTACAACGGTCTCGTCGACCGCGAGACCAGGGTCGACCAGACCGTGGCCGACCTCGAGGTGCAGTTGCAACGCCGTTTCGACCTCATCCCGAACCTCGTGAGCGCCGTCGAGGCCGCTCTGGAGCAGGAGCGCGACATCATCGAGGCCGTCACCGAGGCACGCACCCGCTACGCCGGGGCCGGCTCGGCCGACGACCGTGTCGCCGCCGGGGCGGCACTCGAGGGTGCTCTCTCGCGACTCCTCGTCGTGATCGAGAACTACCCGCAGGTGGCCAGCCTGCAGAACGTGCGCGACCTGCAGGTGCAGCTCGAGGGCACGGAGAACCGCATCGCCCAGGCCCGTCGCAGCTACAACGAATCGGTCACCGACTACAACCGCACCATCCGCCGCTTCCCGCGCTCGCTGATCGCGGGCATGTTCGGCTTCGAGAAGCGCACCCTCTTCGAGGCCGCGGACGGAGCCGACGAGGCTCCCGACGTCGACATCAACCCCGGTGGGTAGACGCCTCCTGCTGCTGGCGGGTGCGGTCGCGACACTGGCATCGTGCTCGTTCGCCGGAGCGGATGACGACGCGTTCCCCGAATTCACCGGACCCGTCGTCGATGCCGCCGGCGTACTCGACGGCGCGACCGTCACCTCCCTCGCCACCGAGTTGCTGGCCTTCCGGGACGTAGGCGGTCCCCAGATCGCCGTGGCCGTCGTGGGGAGCACCGGCAACCGCAGCATCGAGGACTACACGATCGATCTCGCCCGCGCCTGGGGGGTCGGTGACGCGGAACGTGACGACGGTGTCGTCATCCTCGTGGCGATCGACGACCGTCGACTGCGCATCGAAGTGGGCGGTGGCGTCGAGGGCGACCTCACCGACGTGGCGGCCTCCCGCATCATCGACGAGGTGATGGTGCCGCGCCTCGGGGCCGGCGACACCGACGCTGCCGTGCGCGAGGGTGCCCGCGCCGTGATGGCGACGTGGTCGGGTGAGCCCTGGATCGACCCGGGAATCGCCCCCGCCCCGACGGAGGATCCAGCCTCCACACCGGGCTGGGTGTCGGCGATCTTCTTCCTCTTGTTCCTCGTCGTGGTCATCGGTCTGCCGATCCTCGGCACCGTTGTGCGCCGAGGCGGGGGGCTCGGAGGAGTCGTGTTCGTCCCCGGGGGATTCTCGGGCGGCGGCGGGGGTTTTGGTGGCGGGGGCTTCGGCGGATTCGGTGGCGGCGGCGGAGGGGGCTTCGGCGGCGGAGGAGCGAGCGGATCATGGTGAGACATCCCTGGTGGAAAGAGAACGCAGATGCGGTGCGTGCGGCGGTGGATGCCGCCGAGCGTGCCAGTGGGCACCAGATCGTCGTGCGGGTGGGGGCGCTCGGACGTCGACCGTCCCGCACCGCCGATCGCATCGCCGCGAGGTGGCGAGCCGCGTCCCTCGTGTTCTGTGTCGATGCGGCGCATCGGCACTTCGAGGTGCGCTGGGCCGACGGTGTCGGCCTCGACGAGGACCGGGTCCGCGGAGCCGTCGTCGGACCACTGCGCGACCATGACCTCGCCGCAGCGGTGACAGCCCTTGCCGCCCTGCTCCCCCGTCGAGACGAGGGCGAGGAGCTCCCCGACATCGTCCACGACTGACCGGATCCGAATCCCCCACGGGACCCGGGTGCGGTCAACGACCGATGGTGGCGCGCTCCGCCCGTTCCACGAGGTCGGCCATGCCGATGTCGACGGCGACCGAACCCAGCAGATCGCCGGGGCCCGTCCATCGCCAATCGTCCACCGCGCCCAGCTCGACGTCGTCGGACACGTCCTCGACGATGGTGGCGACCCGCTTGAAGAGCATCGCGTCATCGCGATTGTCCCGCAATGTCGCGGCCAGTTTCGCCGCCCCGCGCACGGATACGCCGTCTCGAGCCCACGTTGCCTCGTCATCGGGGATGTCCTCGATGTGCCCGTACACGGCGAGCACCGCTGACGCACTCTTGGCCCCCCATCCCGTCAGTCCCGGGAAACCGTCGGCCGTGTCACCGACGAGACCGAGCCAGTCGGCGATGCCCGAGGGGGGCACGCCGAACTTGGCAATGACGGCGGCCTCGTCGATGACGACGTCGTTGCGCCTGTCGTACTGCACCACCCGGCTGCCGCGCACGCACTGGCCGAGGTCCTTGTCGGGAGAGAGCATTCGCACCTGCTCCACGCGCGCATCCTCTGCGGCGATGCGGGCAGCGGCACCGATGGCGTCATCGGCCTCGTACTTCACCATCGACCACACGGGCACTCCGAGGGCGCGCAGGGCATCCTGCATGATCGGCAACTGCGAGAGGATCTCCTCTTCCATGCCGTCCGAGGTCTTGTAGCCGTGCCACATGTCGTTGCGGAAGCTCTCGATGACATGGTCGACGGCCACCGCCACATGGGTCGCCCCGCCGGCGAGGAGCGCCAGGGTGGAGGTGACGACTCCTCGGGTGGCCGTGAGCGGCGGCGGGGACGATCTGCGTGCCGCCTGTCCGTAGTGCTGTCGGTAGAGCTCGTAGGTGCCGTCAACGAGGTGGATCATCACCGCCACAGGGTGCCACACGGCCCCGGATACGCGATGTAGTTGTGGGCGCAACTAGTTGGTAGGGTGTCGGCACACAGAAGGAAACTCCGTCATGCCTGCCGTCACTGCCGACACACTCCAGCTCCCCCGCGTCGCCTCCACCTCCCCGGAGATGCGCAACCGCCGCGTGAAGTCGGTGACCACGGCCCCGAGCGGTTTCGAGGGCGAGGGATTCCCCGTGCGTCGCGCCTTCGCCGGTGTGTCCAAGCGCGATCTCGACCCCTTCATCCACATGGACCAGATGGGGGAGATCGACTACGGGCCGTACGAACCGCGCGGCACCGACTGGCACCCGCACCGCGGATTCGAGACCGTCACCTACATCATCGACGGCGCCTTCATCCACCAGGACTCCCATGGCGGCGGCGGCGTCATCCGCGACGGGGACACCCAGTGGATGACGGCCGGTGGCGGCATCCTCCACATCGAGACTCCTCCCGAGGATCTCGTCGTGCGCGGCGGGTTGTTCCATGGTCTGCAGTTGTGGGTGAACCTCCCGGCGCGCGACAAGATGATCACCCCCGCGTACCAGAACCTCGAGGCCGATCTCGTCCGTCTCGTCACCACACCCGATGCCGGCGCCCTCGTGCGCATCATCGCCGGATCCATCGACGGACACGAAGGACCGGGCGCGACGCACACGCCGATCGTCGTGGCCCACGCCACCATCTCGGCCGGTTCGCGCATGACGCTTCCGTGGAACCCGCAGCACAACGCGCTCGCCTACGCACTGTCCGGCTCGGGCAGCGTCGGCGCCGAGGAGGTTCCGTTCCAGATGGGTCAGCTCGCCGTCTTCGGCGCAGGCGACACGATGACCGTCACGGCATCGCCGGCGGGCGACCTCGACGTGTACCTCCTCGGGGGCCGTCCCATCGGTGAGCCGGTGGTGCAGTACGGGCCGTTCGTGATGAACACGCGCGCCGAACTGCAGCAGGCCTTCGACGACTTCCAGCGCGGGCGTCTCGGCACGGTCCCCGCCGACGGGATCCGGCCGTTCCGCGGGCGGTGAACCCCTGCCGGGCTCAACTGACCTGTGTGAAACCGCCGTCCACGACGAAGACCTCACCGGTCACGTAGCGGTTGCGCACGAGAGCCAGCACCGCCTCGGCGCAGTCGTCCGGGGTCGCCGACCTCTTGAGCGGCGCGATCATCGCCATGCCGGCGTGCTGTGACTGCCAGTCCTTCGTCCACGGCGTCTCCACCAGTCCCGGGGCCACCGCGTTGCAGCGCACCGGCCCGTGGCTCTTGGCCAGCAGCTTCGTCATGTGGTTGAGGGCGGCCTTGGTCATCGAATAGGCGATCGACGACCCCACCGGTCGCACCCCCGCCACCGACGTGATGTTCACGATGTGGCCGTCGGGCGACTTCCGCAGGTGCGGCATGGCCTGCATCGTCAGCCACCAGGTGCCGAAGACATTCACCTCGAAGGTGCGCCGGAAGATCTCATCGGTGAGCGCGTCGAGGTCGTGATGGGGCACGAGCGTCGTCCATCCCGCGTTGTTGACGAGCAGGTCGAGCCTCCCCCACGTGTCGACCGTCCGCTCCACGAGCGCGACGCACTGCTCCTTGTCGCTGATGTCGGCCTGCACGTAGATCGCCTCGCCGGGGAGCGACTCGGCCACTGCCATACCGGCCTCCACCGATGACGCCGAGTTGACGACGACCCGCGCGCCGAGTGCCGACAGACGTCGCGCGGTGGCCTCACCGATGCCGCTCGACGATCCCGTCACGATGGCGACGATGCCCGCCAGTTCCTGCGATGCGTCCGACATGGCGTCCTCCCCCGCGCCCTCGGCGCCGGCGTCATCGTAGGAGGACGGCCAGAGCACCGACAATGAGGAAAGGCCCGAACGCGAATCGCGTGCGCCGACTGCGCCCCGTCACGAGCAACCCCACCGCCCACACGCCTCCCAGCAGAAAGGCCGCGAGCAACGCCCGGGGCACGTCCCAGAGATCGAGCAACCCGAGGTGTCCCCCGAGGAGGAAGCCGAGCGAGACGTCGCCTCCGCCGAGGTCCCCGCGGGAAACGACGGCGAGCATCCACAACAGAACCCACATCGTCAGCGCACCGGCCGCGACACCCACGACGCTCCCCTCGTCGACGACCGCCGACATCCCGAGCAGTGGGAACGAGAGCACCGCGGCCCAGGTCACGGAGCCGCGCGGAATGACGTGGGTGTCGATGTCGACGAGGGTCAGGATGGTCGCGGCCGACACGAGCACGGCCCGTGCCGCCATCGCCAGGTCTCCCTCATGCACCGCTGCCGCGCGCCACAGCAGCGCCGCGCACGTCGCCGCGAGGAGGGGCACCGCGACGGGTGATGCTGCGGCATTGCCGTGCCCGAACACCGTGCCCGACACGCGCAGCGAGGCGATGCGCCGCCGCGCGCGGGGGACGGCGCGCATTCCGAGCGCGAGACCGAGCAGGGCCCAGACCGCGCCGCGCACGGGGAGCGACTACTCCTGAACGAGTTCGATGAGGGTGCCGAAGCTGCCCTTGGGGTGGATGAACGCCACCGTGGTGCCGCGGCTGCCCGGGCGCGGGGCCTTGTCGATCGGGGTGGCCCCGGCCGCAATCATGGCCTCGAGGGCCTCGGCGCAGTTCGCGACGCGGTATCCGATGTGGTGCAGCCCCTCGCCGCGCTTCTCGAGCGACTTGGCCACCGGCGAATCGTCGTTGGTGGGGGTGAGCAACTGCACGTAGCTGTCGGCGACCTTCAGGAGGGCCTCCTCGACACCGTCGGACTCGACGATCTCGCGATGGTCCACCGTGGCGCCGAAAGCGCGGCGGTAGTAGTCGATGGCGGCCTCAAGGTCGCGAACTGCGATGGCCACGTGGTCAATCTCTGTGAGCAGCATGTCGGTTGTCCTCTCGTTGTCGTGTCTCAGCGGCGGAACCAGGTGAGCTTGTCGGCCACCTTGTCCCGGAGTTCCTGGTTCTCCACCCCGAGGCCCTCCTCGGGCGAGAGGCACAGGATGCCGATCTTGCCCTCGTGCATGTTGTGGTGAACCTGGTAGGCGGCTTCACCGGTCTGGTCGAGGTCGAACACCTGGGACATCACGGGATGGATCATGCCCTTCGAGATGAGCCGGTTGGCTTCCCAGGCCTCGCGATAGTTGGCGAAGTGGCTGCCGACGAGCTTCTTCAGGCGCATCCAGAAGTAGCGGTTGTCGAACTCCATCATGAAGCCGCTCGTGGCCGCGCAGGTGACGATGGTTCCGCCCTTCTTGGCGACGTACATCGACGCACCGAAGGTGGAGCGTCCCGGGTGCTCGAAGACGATGTCCGGGTCCTCCCCGACGAGGGCGCGGATGTCCGATCCGAGGCGGCGCCACTCCGACTCGTTGTGGGTGTCGTCGTCGTTCCAGAACTTGTAGTTCGCCGCGCGTCGATCGATGATCGCCTCGCATCCCATCTCGCGCAGGATCTGGGCCTTGTCGGGGGACGACACGACGCCGACCGGTATTCCGCCGCCGTTCAGCACGTACTGCACGGCGTATGCGCCGATGCCGCCGGTGGCGCCCCAGATGAGCACCACGTCGCCCTGCTTCATGTTCGCACCGTTGCGCGACACGAGCATGCGGTAGCTCGTCGAGTTGCACAGGGCATTGACCGCCGCCTCCTCCCACGTGAGGTGGGCGGGCTTGGGCATGAGCTGGTTGGCCTTGACGATGGCGAGGTCGGCGAGTCCGCCGAAGTTCGTCTCGTATCCCCAGATGCGCTGGTTCGAGCCGAGCATCGAGTCGTCGTGGGAGGACTGGTCCTGGTCGTCCACGTGGTTGCAGTGGACGGTGATGCGGTCACCGGGCTTCCAGCTGCGCACCGCGCTGCCGGTTCGCAGCACCACGCCCGATGCGTCGCTGCCGATGACCTGGTAGTCGCGGTCGTGGCGCTTGGCCCACTCGCTCTCGCGGCCGAGACGCGCCATGGGGGCGAACGTGCTCACCGGCTCGAAGATGCTCGACCACACCGTGTTGAAGTTGATGGACGACGCCATGACGGCGATGGCCACCTCGTCGGGGGCCAGCTCCGGGGTGGGAACCTCGCCGATGTGGATGCTCTTGCGGGGGTCCTTGTCCGCAGAGGCCACCCCTTCCCACATCTTCTCGTCGGCCTTGCGCACGTGGGCGGCCCGGTAAGTGGCGGGCAGTGCCAGCGAGGCGATCTGATCGCTGGTCGCGCCGTTGAGGATGGCTTCGCGGATGTGGTCCATCGGAACGACGATAGCGACCCTCGAACCGTCATCTCGTAGCCTGTGCCGGACGGTGCCGGACCCCGGCACCCCGATCCGCGGAGGACACCATGGCCGGCTCGTACATCGTGGCGGGAGCCCGCACACCCAT
>JAULXU010000159.1:0-6494 GCA_032118285.1 Ilumatobacteraceae bacterium | reverse complement strand
GGCAAGATGAGCGGGGCCCTCGCCTCGTTCTCGGCCGCCGACCTCGGCGGGTTCGCCATCAAGGCCGCGCTCGAGCGCGCCGGCGTGAAGCCCGAGGACGTCGAACACGTCATCATGGGACAGGTGCTCATGGCCGGTCAGGGCCAGGTGCCCTCGCGTCAGGCGGCGTCGAAGGCCGGCATCCCGATGAACGTGCCGTCGGTGAACATCAACAAGGTGTGCCTCTCGGGCCTCAACTCCATCTATCTCGCCGACCAGATGATCGCCAACGGTGAGGCCGACATCGTGGTGGCCGGCGGCATGGAGTCCATGACGAACGCTCCGTACCTCGCGCCCGGTGCACGCGGCGGCTTCCGCTACGGCAACACCGAACTGCAGGATGCGATCGTGCGCGACGGCCTGTGGTGCGCATTCGATGCCTGCCTCATGGGTCTCGGCACCGAGCGTTACACCGCAGGCGGCATCAGTCGTGCCGAGCAGGACGACCTGGCCATGAAGAGCAACCTGCGAGCGGCCGCCGCCATCGCCGCCGGACGTCTCGCCGACGAGATCGTCCCCGTCGCGGTCCCCCAGCGCAAGGGTGACCCCGTCATGGTCACCGACGACGAGGGCGTGCGCGCCGAGACCACCATGGACAGCCTCGGTGGCCTCAAGCCCGCGTTCGACAAGGAGGGCACGATCACCGCGGCGAACGCCAGCCAGATCTCCGACGGCGGTTCCGCCGTCGTGCTCATGTCGAAGAAGGCCGCCGAAGCCCGCGGCGTGAAGCCGCTCGGTGAAGTGGTGTCCTACGGCATGGTGGCCGGACCCGACAATGCCTCGCTGCTCCACCAGCCGAGCCGCTCCATCATGAAGGCGCTCGACCGCGTCGGGATGAAGGTGTCCGACGTCGACCTGTTCGAACTCAACGAGGCCTTCGCCGCCGTCGGCATCGCGTCCATGCGCGAACTGGGAATCCCCGACGACGTCGTCAACGTCAACGGCGGTGCCATCGCCCTCGGCCATCCGATCGGCATGAGCGGCAACAGGCTCGCCCTCACCATCCTCCACGAGCTCCGTCGCCGCGGCGGCGGGGTCGGCGCGGCCGCCCTGTGCGGCGGCGGTGGTCAGGGCGACGCCATCATCGTGCGCACCGTCTGACCGGAAGGCACCCCGTGCCCGCCGGAGCAGTCGCACTGCGCGACGCGCGGGTCCGTGCGTTCCACCTCGTCCGGTGGACGTCGGTCGCGATTCCCGTCGGCCTCTTGGCCGGCCTGCTCTCTGCGTCGTTCCTGTGGTCCCTCGACCACGCGACCGATTGGCGCGGGGCCCGCGAATGGACCGTGTGGTTGCTGCCGGTGGCGGGGCTCGCCGTCGGGTGCGCCTACCACTGGCTCGGCAGGGGACTCGAGAGGGGAAGCAGCCTCGTCATCGAGCGCATACACGAGCATTCCTCGCCCATCCCGTTCCGACTCGTGCCCCTCGTCTTCGGAGCGAGCGTCGTGTCGCACCTCGCCGGGGCATCGGTGGGACGCGAGGGAGCCGCCATTCAACTTGCCGCGGGGGCGGTCGGCCCGCTCGGCCGGGGTCTGCGATTCGGGCCCGCCGACCGCTCGCTCCTCGTCGTCACGGCCGTGGCGGCCGGCTTCGGTTCGGTCTTCGGGGCACCGATCGCCGGTGCGGTCTTCGCCCTTGAGGTGCAGCGTGTCGGCCGCGTGCGCTACGAGGCGCTCGTCCCCGCATTCTGCGCCTCGATCGTCGGTGATGCGACGGTGCGCGCGCTCGGGGTCGACCACACGCAGTGGCCCGCTCTCGTGCCCGCCGAATGGTCGACCGGATTGGTTCTGCGCATCGTCGTGCTCGGACTCGTCGCGGGTCTCGTCGCCTCGGGATTCACCGCGCTCGTGCACGCCGTGCGCGACCTCCTCGCGCGGTTCGTTGCCTGGCACCCGGCGCGTCCCCTCGTCGGGGGCGTGCTGCTCGCCGCCGTCATCCTCGCCACGGGCTGGCGCGATTACCAGGGACTGTCGATCCCGCTCGCCGTGGAGGCGATGAACGGCGCGACGACGGGCATGTGGCACGTCAAGCTCGCCCTCTCGGCGTTGAGCATCGGTGCGGGGTTCATCGGCGGAGAGGTCATCCCCCTCGTCGTCGTTGGCGCGCTCCTCGGTGCCGTCGTCGGATCGCTGCTCGGGGTCGATCCCGGCCTCGCCGCCGCACTCGGTGCGGTGGCGGTGCTGGCCGGCGCTACGAACACTCCGCTCGCCTGCACCATCCTGGGGCTCGAACTGTTCGGTGGGGACGGTGTGGCACTCCTCGCCTGCGCCTGCGCCGCCGCCTACGCCGCGAGCGGTCGCACCGGCATCTATCCCGCCCAGCGCGTGTCGGCGCCGAAGGCGGGGGATCAGTCGCCGAAGTCCTGACGGTTGTCGAGCGCCCGACCGAGGGTGATCTCGTCGGCGAACTCGAGGTCGCCACCCACCGGCAGTCCGCTCGCCAGACGGGTGATGCGCACGCCCATCGGACGCAGGATGCGCGCCAGGAATCGCGCCGTCACGTCGCCCTCGGTGTTGTTGCTCGTCCCCATGATGACCTCCTCGATGCCCTCGGGCCTGATGCGGTTCACCAGCTCGCGCATCTTGAGGTTCTCGGGTTGGCGTCCCGCGAGCGGATCCATGACTCCCAGGAGCACGTGGTACGTGCCGCGGTATCCGCCGGTGCGCTCGAGGGCGGCGACGTCACGGGCATCCTCGACCACGCACACCACGGCATGGTCGCGCTTCGTGTCCGAACAGATGCCGCACAGTTCGGAATCGGCGAGGTTGAAGCAACGGTCGCAGAAGCGCACCCTCTCCTTCATCTCCACGATCGATCGGGCCAGCCGGGCCACCGCCTCGGGTTCGGCCTTGACGAGATGGAAGGCGAGCCTCTGGGCGCTGCGCGGGCCGACGCCGGGCAACTTTCCCAGTTCGTCGATGAGCACCTGAACGGGGAGCGTGTAGGGCGAGGCCACGTGTCACTTCTTCCGTGACGAGGTCGTCGGAGCCGTCGTGTCGGAATCCTCGACCGGGTTGGCCCCGGGGAACATCCCCTTGAGCACGCCCTCGTCGAGCTCGTGTCCCGGGGAGGTCTCGGTGAACTGGGAGACATCTGGAATCTCCTCCACCTCGCCATCGAGGGTGGCGGACGGAGTGCCACTATTCCCCGTGTCGTCCGGAGTCGACGTGGTCGACGCCTCCGGCGCGGCGGGGCGCGGCCGCGCGATGCCCCCGGGTGACGTCGGATCACCCGCGACGAGATCGACGGCGAACGTCGCCCCGCACACGCGGGCCATGGCCTCGATGAGGGCTTTCTTCTGCTCCTCGGCCCGTTGCATCGGCGTGTTCGGCGGCATGCGCACCACGACCTTCTTGCCGGTGAACGACTCGACGACGGCCGACTTGAAGAGCGCCTTGCCGAATCCCTTCATGGACTCGACGATCTGGGGCCACGAACCGGCCGGATCGGCTCCCACCGACGGGGACGCGGGAGCCGGAGTGTCGATCACCGGACCGGTCGGATCGTCCTGTGCCGGCGACGGCGTGGCCGCCGGCGCATCCCGGACGGGAGCCGGAGCGGACCCCGTGTCGTCCGGGCGCGCGACCGGTCCCGACGGATCGGGTCGGCGAGCGTCCCCGGTCGCAGCTACGGCGCGACCGCCGATGACGGCGCGACCACTGGCGGGATTCACCGGCGCGGGGGGCACGGCCACGGCGGCACCGGACTCGCGGAGCACGCGGATCGCCTCCTCGAGTTGGGAGAGCCGCGCCATCACGTTGTCGAGCGAATCGTCGAAGGCCGGCGAGGTGAGCCGCACCACCGCCACCTCGAGGAGGAGCCGGGCATCGGGGGCGTGGCGCATCTCGAGCAGCACCGAGCCGAGGGTCTCCATCACCTGCACGATGCGCTGGGCACCGAGGTCGGCGGAGAACCCCCGCAGGTCGCCGATGCGGTTCTCGGGGACGCGCACGAGGTCGGGGGACATGAGCAACAGGAAGCAGTCGCGCATCGTCCGGACGATGTCCTCTGTGAAGGTGCGCACGTCGCGCCCCATCCCCATGGCCTCGGCGATGGCCGCCAGTGCCGGTCCCTGCTGACGCGCGGCGATGGCACGGACGATGTCGTCGGGGTGGAACTCGTCCTCGGCGGTGCCGCCCGTGGCCACCACCAATTCGAGCGCCGAGAGGGTGTCGCGGGCGCTGCCCCCGCCCTGTCGCAGCACCGCGGAGATGGCGTCCTCCTCCACGGTGAGGTCGGCCTCGCGCACGACGTGGCGCACGTACTTCTCCAGCTCGTCCATGGGCAGCAGGTGGAACTGCAGGTGCTGGGTGCGGCTGCGGATCGTCTCGGAGACCTTCTGGGGATCGGTCGTGGCCAGCACGAACACCACGTGCTCGGGCGGCTCCTCGAGCGTCTTGAGGAGCGCCGCCTCGGCGGCCGCCGTGAGCATGTGCACCTCGTCGAGGATGAACACGCGGTGGCGTCCGGGGCTGTGGAGCGAGGCGGAGTCGATGAGGTCGCGGATGTGCTGCACGCCGTTGTGGCTGGCGGCATCCAGCTCGAGGACGTCGTAGCTGGTCCCCGCCTCCACGGCGCGGCACGAGTCGCACTCGCAGCACGGTTCGCCGTCGACGGGCCGCTCGCAGTTGAGCACCTTGGCCAGAATGCGGGCCGCGGTCGTCTTGCCCGTGCCGCGCGGTCCGGAGAAGAGATACGCGTGACCCTCCCTGCCGTGGATGACGGCGTTTCGCAGCGCCTTGACGACGTGCTCCTGCCCGTACATCTCGGAGAACTTCCGGGGACGGAAGCGGCGGTACAACGACTGGACGGCCATCGCGCCGACCCTACCAACGGGGTGGAATCGGCACGGGCGGAGTGTGGAGGGTGAATGAGCCCTCGTTGAGTACCGTTTCACCGGTACATGCGCGTTCCCGCCCGTCTCCTGTCGCGAGCCCTCCTCGGGTGCGCCCTGCTCCTCGGCATCGGGGTCGGACACGCGTCCATCGCGGCCGCCCAGGGAACGAACACCATCGAGTCGTCGACACCGGCGGCGGGAGAGACCGTCACCACCGCGCCCACGCAGATCCAGTTGCGCTTCACCGAACCGGTGGGCGGTGCCGACGCCGTCGCGAAGATCGTGCTCTCGCTCTCGTGCGATTCGAAACTGACGAACCTCGGCACCGCTCAGTTGGGCGCCGACGGACGCACCGTGTCTGCGGCCCTGCTGCAGCTCCCGGGCAACGGCACCTGCACCGTCAACTGGGAACTCCCCGACGGCAGCCGGGGCTCGTTCAGCTTCACCGCCCAGACGGGCGACCCTTCGGCCACCACGACGAGCATCCCCGTCGACCCGGGTGACGGCACGACGGTGGACCCCTACGCCGAGCCCCGGCTCGGCGGACCCATCGGCATGGTGCGGTTGGCGGCCTACATGTTCACGGCCATGCTCATCGGTGGCCTCTTCTTCATCCGCGGCTTCTGGCCCGAGGGCGTGGAATACGACATCACCGAACGGTTCCTCCGGCGCGTCGCCATCGGCGCCATCGCCAGCCTCTATCTGCTGGCCATGCTGATGAACGCCCGCGAGACCGGTGATGCCATCCTCGCCTCCGCCACACCCACCGCGTGGGGTCCGCTGATGGAACTCGACGATGGGCGCGCCGTGGTCCTGCGCCTCCTCGCCGTGGGCGTGATCGCGTGGATCTCGTGGTTCACCGAGCGCATCTTCGACCCGAACCGTCTCGTCTTCTGGTCGGTGGCGGTCTTCACCGCCATCGTCTCGTACGGGTTCGATCGCTCGGACGGTCGCGCCCTCCTGCTCGGCATCGTCTCGGCGGTGGCGCACTCCGGCCTCGTCATCACCTGGATCGGGTCGATCGCCATGATCTGGCGCGTCGTTCTGCACGGTCCCGGCGACATCGACCTCGTCCACGCCCTGCGGGGATGGCACCGTCTGGCCACGCCACTGGGCATCGGCGTGGTGGTGACGGGCGTGGTGCAGACCTGGCGCATCGACGGCATCAACCTCTTCGTGTCGGGCCACGGCCGCGTCGTCATCCTCAAGACGATCGTGGTCGTGGCGATGTTCCTGCTCAGCTCGATCCTGCGCGAGTTCGTCCTCACCCGCATGCGCGGCGCCAAGAAGCTCGACGAACGAATGGTGTGGAGGCTCAAGCGGCCGGTGGGCCTCGAGCTGTCGCTCAGCATCCTCGTCGTCGCGCTGTCCTCGTGGATGCTCTCGATGCGTCCGCCCTACATCGCCCCGGTCGAACGCGGCCCCGGTGTTCAGTGGGCCATCGTGCAGGACATGCAGGGCGAGGACGACTTCCGCGTGCGAGTCTCGGTCAATCCCGGCAACGTGGGGGTGAACGCTGTGCTCATCGAGTTCTTCTGACCGGCTCGCGTGCAGAATCTCACGGTGACGCTCACCCAGTTGAACCCGAACTACTCCGGCTTCACCATCTACGTCCCGCTCG
>JAULXU010000158.1:0-2813 GCA_032118285.1 Ilumatobacteraceae bacterium | reverse complement strand
CTCAGTCTGGAGCGCCCCCTGTTCCTCGAGGGCGAGGCGGGAGTGGGCAAGACCGAGCTGGCAAAGACCCTGGCGCGCTGGCTCGGCACGGAGCTCATCCGCCTGCAGTGCTACGAGGGGATCGACGTCTCCCAGGCCGTCTACGACTGGGATTATTCGCGCCAACTCCTCCACCTGCGCGCCGCCGAGGCGACCGGGGAGGCGGCCCGCACCGCCACCGGCGACCTGGAGGGCCAGATCTGGAGCGAGCGTTTCCTCGTGCGCCGCGCGGTGCTCCGCGCCATCGACCACGGTGCCGCCGTCCCGCCCGTGCTGCTCGTGGACGAGATCGACCGCGCCGACGACGAGTTCGAGGCGTACCTGCTCGAGGTCCTCTCGGATTTCCAGGTGACCATCCCCGAGATCGGTCCCGTGCGCGCCCGGGTGAAGCCCGTCGTCGTGCTCACATCGAACCGCACCCGCGACGTGCACGACGCCCTGAAGCGGCGATGCCTCTACCACTGGGTGGAGCACCCCTCCTTCGAGCGCGAGGTGGAGATCGTGCGCCTGCGTGCGCCCGGCGTCGGCGAGTCCCTCGCCCGACAGGTGGCCGGCGCGGTGGAGGCCCTCCGCGGCGTCCATCTCTACAAGCCCCCCGGGGTCGCCGAGACCATCGACTGGGCCACCGCGCTCGGTCGCCTCGGTGTGTCGCGCATCGACGAGGCGGTGCTGGAACGCACCCTCGGCACCGTGCTCAAGTACCGCGAGGACCACGAGCGCGTGCGCGAGCACGGTCTCGCCGCCATCGTCGCCGGCGGAACGGGACGCGACACGGGGGCACCCCCCACGTGAGCACCGGCACGGCGACCGCGGCGGGGCACGGCGTCGATCCGACCGCCGAGCGTCTCGCCGTCGGTTTCGCCCGGGTGCTGCGCGCACTCGAGGTCGCCGTCCCCCTCGACTCGGTCGTGACGTTCATGTCCGCGCTCGGGCACACCGGACTCGCCGACCGCGACGGCGTCTACTGGGCCGGTCGGGCGACCCTCGTGCGCCGACCCGAGGACATCGATGTCTACGACCGCGCCTTCGCCGTTTTCTGGGACCGCCGCGAGTCCTCCGTGCGCGACGAGCCGGCCCTTGTCGCCACGGTCCTGGCCGACATCGACGAGGGTTCGACGGCGGACTCCGTGGCCGACGAACACGGGGAGCAGGTCCTGCGTTTCTCGGCAGTCGAGCGGCTGCGCGACAAGGACTTCTCCGCCTACACCGAGGACGAGATGCTGCTCGCCCGTCGCTGGATGGAGAGTCTGCGCCTCGCGGGCGGTCGTCGTCCCGCACTGCGACTCGTGAGCGCACCGCGCCGAGGGGCGCGTCCCGACGTGCGCGCCACCGTGCGCGAGAGCCTCCGTCTCGGGGGTGAGACGCCGCGTCGACGCTGGCGACGGCGCGGCGACAAGCCGCGTCGCATCGTCTTTCTGCTCGACGTCAGCGGATCGATGGAGCCCTACGCCAGGGCCCTGGTGCGATTCGTGCACGCGGGGGTGGCGGGCGGACGGCGCATCGAGGCCTTCACCCTCGGCACCCGCCTCACCCGCGTCACGCGCGAGCTCTCCGCGCGTGACCCCGACCGGGCGCTGGCTCGCGCCGGCGAGAGCGTGCGCGACTGGAGCGGAGGCACCAGGCTCGGCGCCACCCTGCGCGAGTTCAACGATGCATGGGGGGTGCGTGGCCTGGCGCGCGGAGCCGTCGTGGTCGTGCTCTCGGACGGGTGGGACCGGGGCGATCCGGCACTTCTCGCCGACGAGATGCAGCGACTCGGGCGCGTCGCGCACCGCACGGTGTGGGTGAATCCGCTCAAGGTGACGCCCGGATACGCCCCCCTCGCCCGCGGAATGGCCGCGGCCCTGCCCCACATCGACGATTTCGTCGAGGGTCACTCCCTCGACGCCCTGGAGCGGCTGGTGGAGGTGCTGGACCGTGCGTGAACTTCTCGACGACCTCGATGCCTGGCGCCGCGAGGGACGCCGTATCGCTCTGGCCCGCGTTGTGGACATCGAAGGATCGGGTCCGCGCGACGCCGGTGCGGCGATGGCCGTCGACGGGTCGGGTGAGGTCATCGGATCGGTGAGCGGCGGGTGCGTCGAGGGTGCGGTCGTGGAGTCCGCGCTCGAGGTGCTCGCGGGCACCTCCCCGAGCCGCATCGTCACCTTCGGCTACTCCGACGACGAAGCCTTCTCGGTCGGTCTCACCTGCGGGGGCACGGTGCACCTCTTCATCCAGCCCCTCGACTGGCACGAGGACGTCTGGCGGGCCTTCGCCGGCGCGGTGCGCGACGACCGTCCGGTCGCCCTCGCCACCGTCGTCGAGGGACCGGGCACGGGATCGGTGATGGTCGTCGAGACGCCGGGGCGCACGGCCGGCTCGCTCGGCGGAGCGGAACTGGACCGCATCGCCGCGCGCGACACCGTCGGCGAACTGGAGGCGGCCCGCACCCTCGTGCGCGGCTGGGGAACCGAGGGCCAGTCGACCCCGGAGGACCTCACGGTCACCGAGACCGTCCGGGTCTTCCTCGAGAGTTTCGCCCCACCGCCAGCCATGTGGATCTTCGGTGCGGTGGACTTCACCGCGGCTCTGGCCCGCGTGGCCAAGGTCCTCGGGTACCGCGTGACCGTGTGCGACGCGCGAGAGGTGTTCGCCACGAAACGGCGATTCCCCATGGCCGACGAGGTCGTCGTGTCCTGGCCCGACGCCGTCTTCGCCGATCGTGGCGCGCGTCTCGGGCCGCGCGATGCGGTGTGCATCCTCACCCACGACCCGAAGTTCGACGTGCCGGC
>JAULXU010000157.1:0-3258 GCA_032118285.1 Ilumatobacteraceae bacterium | reverse complement strand
GTTGCTCACCACCGGGAAGATCGCAATGAGCACCACGACCAGGAGTCGCTGCGTGCGCGGACCGTCGATGAGGGCCCGGATGAGGGGGGTGAGCGCGAGGATCGGCGCACTCTGAATCGCCACGAGATAGGGCCAGGTCGCCTTCTCCAGCCACGACCTCATACTCATGAGCACGGCCAGACCCATGCCGATCACGATGGTGATGACCAGACCGATCAGCGCGATCTGCGCCGAGTTCCACACCGACGAGAGGATGGGCTGGAGGCCGCGACGTTCGCCGGTGCGCCACACGAGGAACCCCTCCGTCACCACTTCGTGGGGCGGCGGAAGGAGGAACCGCTTCTGGGCCGGCAAGAGGGAGAGGGAGAGGAGATACCAGAATCCGATGAACAGAGCGAAGACCACACCCGGTCCGGCCACGTCCGCCGCAGTGATCCGGTGGCGCTCATCCCGGACGACGTCCCCCGCGACCCCAAGTGGACCCGTGGGCGCGACGACCGTCTCGGCACTCACGAATGAGCCCCCCGCAGGGCGTGTGAGATCTCGCCGCAAAGTTCACCGAATTCAGGCTCGTAGCGAAGATCATGGTTTCTCGGATACCCGAAGGGCACGTCGAACGACGCGACAATTCTGCCCGGTCGGCTGGACATCACCAGGACCCTCGTCGACATGTACACCGCCTCGGTGATGGAATGCGTGATGAACAGACCGGCGAAACCCTCGTGACGGAACAGGGAGAGAACCTCGTCGTTCATCCGCTCGCGGGTGATCTCGTCCAGTGCCCCGAACGGCTCGTCGAAGAGGAAGACCTTCGGCTTCATCACGAGGGAACGAGCCAGTGAGGCTCGCATGCGCATGCCACCGGAAAGATGCCGCGGATACTTCTCCTCGAAACCCGTGAGGCCCACCAGCTCGACGGCCTCCCGGGCCCGATTCGCGCGCTCCTCGCGCCCGAGGCCGTGCAGTTCCCCGATGAGTTCCACGTTGCGACGAACGGTTCGCCAGGGAAGAAGCGTCGCGTCCTGGAAGACGTATCCGATCGAGTCCCGGTCCACGTCACACAAACCGGCGGAATGGGTCTCGAGGCCCGAGGCGACGCGGAGAAGGGTCGACTTGCCGCACCCGGAGGGTCCGACCACGGTCACGAACTCTCCCGGCCTCACATCGAACGAGACGTCCTCGAGGGCACGGGTCCCGTCGGGGAAGGTCATGGCCACCTGGGCGAAGGACAGGAGAGGAGCGGAACTGGCAGTGGTCATGGGGGTCCTTTGTCCATCGATCTCGTGGTGACTGTCCCACACCCTCGCAACGCTCATCGGCGCGAACATTACGAGGCTGAACCGGCGGGAATCGTCGTTTTCGGTTTACTTTCTGTCCGAATTCCCGTCGACGATGACCCTGCCGGAACGAATGACGGTGCGGCGGTACGGGGACTCGGCGATCGCCGATCGCACGTCGGTCTGGGGCACGAGAACGAGGTCGGCCACGGCTCCGGACGAGGGACCCGTGAGGAGTCCGCCCGTCGCGGCCTCGGCGGACCGCGTCACCATGTCGAGCGCGTCGGCCACCGGAACGTGCGAGGAAAGCACCATGAGCGAGGCCACGTCATAGGGGTCGGCACGACCGAACGGATTGAAGGGATCCTGCAGGTTGTCGCCTCCGGCGGCAACGACGACACCTGCCCGTGCCAAGAGGCCGACGGGGGTGATGCCCCGCGGACGAGAGGATTCGGATTCCCGTCCCTGGAGGAAGAGATTCGTGTGGGGCAGGGCAACGACCGATATCCCGGCTCTGGCGACCTTTTCTGCGATGCGGCGGATGTCGTCGACCTCCAGTGTCGACAGCGACACGCAGTGGCTGGCAGTGACGGGATGGGACACGCCCCGTTCGATCATGAGGTCGGCGAGAATCTCGAGATCGCGTGAGTCCGGACGCAGGTTCTCGTCCGCATGCAGGTCGAGTGGCACGCCCAGGGAGAGGGCTTCGTCGAGAAGCCATTCGACGGCCGATCTGGGATCGTCATCGAGATGGGGACAACCACCGATGAGGTCTGCGCCACGCTCCACGGCCTCCCGCGCCATGGCGCGTCTCGCGGCGGACCCGGGGCCTGTGAGTGGCCAGTCGAGAAGTGCGGCAACCTGGATGTCGACGTCCTCCCGGCGCGTCTCGCGTACGGCGACCAGAGCCTCGATCGAGCGAAATCCGTTGTCGATGGTCGTGTCGGCATGCGTTCGGATGCGCGTGGTTCCACGGAAGAGAAAGGCCTCCACGGCACGGTCGGCACGGGTCACGATGTCGGCCACACTCGTTGTGTCACGCACCGCCTGCATCGCTGAGATCGCCCCCATGAGATCACCCGTGGCATTCGGAGCCCGTTCGGCGAGATAAGCCTTGTCAAGATGGGCATGGGGCTCGACCAATGCCCCGTGCACCAGCCAACCGTCGGCGTCGAGACGCGGATGCGTCCTGGGTGCCGCATCTTGAGCATGGGGCAGCACGGTCGTGACGGTCCCGGCGTCGATGCGGATGTCTACGCACGTGCCGTCGACGAGAGTCGCGCGGGAGAGCCACAGATCGGCCCGGGCATTCACCACGCACCCCTCGCCAACATGACATCACGCAGGCAGCGAGTGTCGTCCGTCATGATTCCATCGACGCCGACATCGAGAAGACGATGCATCTCGTCGGGATCGTCGATGGTCCACACGTGCACAGCGATGCCCCATCCGCGCGCCCGCTCCACGAGGCGCGGAGTGACCACGGGGATGCGGCCCTGTGACACCGGCACCTGTGCGGCGTTCCCCGGCGGGGGACCGAGCATGGGGAGGCGGGAGGCGGCGAGCAGCCTGGCAACAGCGCGCGGCCCCATCGAGGTGCAGACCCTCGGTCCGAGGCGCTCGCGCAACCTCTGCAGGCGGGCGTCGCTGAAACTTCCGAGACACACCCGGTCGAGAGCGTCGTGCTCGATGAGAACCCGGACGAGAGGTTCCAACGCCGCCCACGATTTGCAGTCGATGTTGACCCGGAGCTCCGGCCAGGTGCCGAGGATGTCCCCGAGCAAAGGGATCGGCTCGCGCCCGTCCACACGACACGCAGACACCTCGCGCCGGGTCATCTGCGAGATGCGGCCGGTGACACCGCACGTGCGGGAGAGATCGTCGTCGTGGAAGGCGAGGAGAACTCCGTCGGCCGTCGCCTGCACATCGGTCTCCACGTAGCGGTAGCCCAGCGACACGGCGTCCTCGAATGCGAGCATCG
>JAULXU010000156.1:0-3153 GCA_032118285.1 Ilumatobacteraceae bacterium | reverse complement strand
GGTGTTGCGGTCGCTCCAGTCCGTGATGCGGGCGAGCGTGTCCGTGCCGATGAGCAGGATGCGCTCGGCTCCCATGGCCAGAAGTCCGTGGGCGGCGACGAGGGCGTACACGAAACCGGAACATGCGGCGTTGACGTCGAACGCGCCGCATCGCAGGCCGAGAGCATGCTGCACCGTCGCAGAGGTCGCGGGAACGGTGCGGTCGGGCGTGGTGGTGGCCAGCACCAGGGCGTCGATGCTCGTCGGATCGACGCCCGCCATCTCGAGTGCCCGTCGTCCGCTCTCGACGCTGAGACCGGCCGTGGAGCCTCCCACGTGGCGACGCTCGATGCCCGTGCGCTCGCGGATCCAGGCGTCGTTCGTGTCGATGGTGCGGGAGAGGTCCTCGTTGGTCACGACCTTGTCGCCGAGGGCGGTTCCCCAGCCGATGAAGCGTCCTCCACGGACGTGCGATGGTGTGGCGGGCACGGGTCCTCCTTCCCCCTCAGCTCGTGCGCAACCAGGCGATGGGCTGGTGGGTGACGACGCGTTCGCCCTCGACGGCGATGTAGTTCTGCACGATGCCGGCGAACGGGGAGCGCACCTCGCGGTCGCCGACGTGACCGAGCACCTGGCCGACATCGATGCGGGCGCCGACCGGCACTCCGCCGATCGGGGAGAACACCCCGGCCGCGGGGCTGACGACGAAGCGTTCCACGGCGAAGAGATGCTCACCCTCGACCGGTCCGTTCGAGACGGGCGAGGCGGCGCGGACCCAGTCGAGGAGGCGGTCCAGTTCGTCGGGGGTGGCCACGCTGATCGTGCGGGCCGAGTCGACCGTGCGCTTGGCCATGCCCGTGAGCACCCCGCCGGGTCCGAGCTCGACGAAGCCGGTGACTCCGGCTTCGGCCATCGACAGGAGGCAGTGCTTCCAGCGCACGGGACTCGACAACTGGGCCGAGAGCAGCGAGGCCCACTCTTCGCCGGCCCCGTGGGGGAGGGCATCCACGTTCGAGACGACCGGAACCTCGGTGTCGCGCGGTGCCGCGGCTGCGATCGCGGTGCGCAGACGATCGCGCGCGGCGGTCATGTACGGGGTGTGAAAGGCCCCGGAGACCTGCAGCGACATCGTGCGCTTGGCTCCGAGTTCCCTGGCCAGTTCGGAGGCGCGTTCGACGCCCTCGACGGATCCGGCGATGACCACTTGTCCCGGCGCGTTGAAATTCGCCACCCAGACGTCGGAGTCGGCGCGGCGGCAGGCGACCTCGACCAGGTCATCGTCGAGACCGAGGACGGCGGCCATCGTGCCGGGAGAGGCAAGCCCCGCTTCGTGCATGGCGTCGGCCCTCTCCACGACGAGACGCACACCGTCCTCGAACGAGAGAGCCCCCGTGGCGGTGAGAGCGGTGTATTCACCGAGACTGTGGCCCGCGCAGTGGGAGGGCTCGATGCCGATGCGCTCCACGGCGTCGAGCACCATGAGAGAGGACACGAATGTCGTGAGCTGGGCGTTGCGGGTGTCCTTCAGCTCCTCGGCATCCGCGTCGAGCAACAGGGCGGCCACATCGCGTCCGGAGACGTCCGACGCTTCGGCGACGAGTTCCCAACTCTCGTGATCGAGCCAGGGTCGTCCCATGCCGGGGCGCTGGGAACCCTGACCGGGGAACGTGAAGGCGAGCATGGCTCGCCAACCCTAGACCCGCCGGCGCAGCACCCGGAAGGTCGTGCGCGTGGTCGGACGAGCCGTAGGGAGCGGACGGATAGCCTGCGCGTGTTGCCCGAGTGGCGGAACGGCAGACGCGACGGACTCAAAATCCGTTGTCCTCACGGGCGTGTGGGTTCGAGTCCCACCTCGGGCACGACGACACGAAGGCCCCGACGGGATGTCCCGCCGGGGCCTTCGATGCGTAGCGGGTGCGCTCAGGCGCGGCGGCGTGAGATACCGAGGGTCGTGGCGGCACCGAGGCCGAGCAGAGTCGCGGCCCACAGGGCGATGATTCCGGCCGACGAGCCGGTCTCGGGCAACGGTGCTTCGCCGCCGAAGGTGACCGTGAACGTCGTGCTGCAGACCATGTTGTTCACGTCGTAGGTCTCCGATGGGTCACCGGTGAGGCCCAGCGTGACCACGTACACGTCACCGTCCTGCGCCTCGATGCCGTGGCTGTTGAAGAGGCTGTCGGCGAGGATGTCGGCGGTGTAGTTGAAGGCCTGTGTCCCGTCGGGCAACGGGGTCTCGGAGCGAACGTGGTCGGCGCCGGAGAGCGACACCCACTGAATCACCGCCGGAAGGTTGCCCCAGCCCCCCGCCAAGGTCGTCTCAACGGCCGTGCGGGGCTCATCAGGCTCGGAGAGGTAGACCGTGAACTCGGAGGGCTCCACCGAGATGTCGCAGGTGAGGTTGCCACCCGCGAGGGCACTGCCTGAACCCGAGGTGACGAACCCGCCGAGGATCAGACCGGAGATGAGAAGACGGGAGAGACGCGACACGGGTGTGGACCTTTCAGAAGCGGGCTCGGGAAATGACCTGAACACCGAAGCTAGATCGGCAGTCTGCCAGAGACCACAGGGAAGGTCGCGAGAAATTGACACTATTTCACTCGTGGATGGCACCCCTTGGTGCCACAGTCACTGCTAGACCACAGACCATGAAGAAGTTTTTTGCACTCTCTGTCCTGGGTTCTTGTCTGCTTCTTGGCCTCGGCCACCCGGGTCAGGTGCTCGCATCCGGCTCAGTCGTCGTGAATTTCGAGACGCCCGATGTCGAACCGGGCGACTACACCACTGATTACACCGCGCTGGAGGCCCTCGGCGTGACCGTGGTGAGTGCGTTCGGAATTGTCGACGACGACGGGGAGAACTGGGGCATCACGGGCAACAGCGGCTCCCAGTTCATCGGGGTGAACGGGAATCCGAGCGACACGCTGCGACTCGAGTTCGACTCTGTCTACACAGGGATTTCCCTCGGGTGTGCGGTGTCGAACGGCAACTCCGCTGGCGACACGCTGAGGCTGACCCTCTTCGATGGTGCCGACGCGGTGTTCACGCGCGGGTACACGATGGCCGATGTCGATGCCTGGCAGGCCTTGTTCTCGTACGGCCAGTACGAATTCGATGCCGTGGAAGTGGTGTCCCTCAATCCCGGTCCGTTCGGGTGCGACAACCTTGAACTCGACG
>JAULXU010000155.1:0-3307 GCA_032118285.1 Ilumatobacteraceae bacterium | reverse complement strand
TGACGACCGGCGACGGCACTAGGGTGCCGACGTGCCAGACACCCCCGGCGCCTATCCGCGACGTCCCGACCTGACCGCAATGGAGGGATACCACTCCCCGCAGGTCGAGGCCGCCGTGAGGCTCAACACGAACGAGTCGCCGTTCGCACCGCCCGCGGAATGGACTGCGCGCCTTGGGGACATCGCCCGGGCGGTGCGGTGGAACCGTTATCCCGATCGCGAGGCACGCGAGCTCCGCGCCGCAATCGCCGCACGACACGGCACGTCGCCCGACAACATCGTCGTGGCCAACGGATCGAACGAGATCATCCAGGCGATCCTGCTGGCGTACGGCGGACACGGCCGCTCGATGGCGGTGTTCGAACCCACCTATCAGATGTACTCCCAGATCGCCCGGGTCACCGGTACCCGGGTGGTGGCGGCGCCGAGGCGGGATGATTTCACGATCGACGACGCCGAGATGCGCCGTGTGATGGCCGAGCACGCACCGGATGTCACGTTCCTGTGCAATCCCAACAATCCGACCGGTCTCGTGGAGGAGGAAACCCTGGTGCGCGGGATCGTGTCCGCGGCGCCCGGCGTCGTCGTCGTCGACGAGGCCTACGCCGAATTCGCGGGATGGTCGGGCATCCCGATGGTCGCCGACGAAGGTCGGTTGGCCGTGACGCGCACCTTCTCGAAGACACTGTCGCTCGCCGCTCTGCGGGTCGGCTATGCCGTCGTGCCCGGGTGGATGGCCCGCGATCTGGCCATCACGCTGCTGCCGTACCACCTCGATGCGTTCTCCCAGGCCGCCACCCTGGCGGCGATGGACTACGTCGAGGAGATGGAGGCGCGGGTGTCTCTCGTGTGCTCCGAGCGGGGTCGCGTCTCGACGGCCCTGCGCGGGCTCGGCTGCACGGTGTGGGAGAGCGGGGCGAACTTCGTTCTCTTCCGTCCCGTCGGTCCCGCAGCATCGGCCGTGTGGTCGGGCCTCGTCGACAGGGGTGTGCTCGTGCGGGATTGCAGCGGTTGGCGCGGTCTCGAGGGCTGCCTGAGGGTGACCATCGGGACCCCCGGGGAGAACGACAGCTTTCTCACGGCCCTGGCCGAGGTGCTCGCCCGGGGCTGAGTCATGCCGGGAATCCCGCTCGCGAATCGGCGCCCCGGCGGCGAGACTGTCCCCATGGCACGCACGGCTCGCATCTCTCGCACCACCAAGGAGACCCGCATCGAGGTCTCCCTCGACCTCGATGGGACGGGCCGCTCGGAGGTCTCCACGGGCATTCCCTTCTACGACCACATGCTCGATCAGTTGGCGCGTCACGGCGGATTCGACCTCGAGGTGCGCGCCGAGGGCGACCTGCACATCGACACGCACCACACGGTGGAGGACGTGGCGATCTGCGTCGGCGAGGCCCTGCGCGAGGCGCTCGGGGACAAGGCGGGGGTGCGCCGCTTCGCCAGTGGTCTCTACCCCCTCGATGAGGCCCTCATCGAGGTGTCACTCGACCTGTCGGGGCGCCCGTTCGTCGCGTGGAACGTGGATCTGCCCGAGTGCCTGCCGCTCGGCCAGCCCGCCTTCGATCCCTCGCTCGCCGAGCACGCCGTGTCGTCCCTCGCCACCGCAGCGGCCATCACGCTGCACGTGAACATGAGGGCCGGCCGCAACGTGCACCACATCATCGAGGCGACCTTCAAGGGCCTCGCTCGTTGCCTGCGCGACGCGGTGCGGATCGAGTCGGTGGCGGTGCCCTCGACGAAGGGCGTGCTCTCGTGACGAGACCCGTGAGGGTCGCGGTCATCGACTACGGGATCGGCAATCTGCGGTCCGCGCAGAAGGCACTGGAGGAGACGGGTGCGGACGCCCTCCTCACGGGCGATCCGTTGCTCATCGAGTCGGCCGATGCGGTGGTGCTGCCCGGTGTCGGCTCGTTCGGAGCCTGCATGGCCGCACTGCGCGAGAGGGGACTGGACGCCACGGTCGCAGCCGTCGTGGCCGCGGACACGCCGTTCCTCGGAGTGTGCGTGGGAATGCAGATGCTCTTCGAGGAGAGTGCCGAGAACGAGGGGGTCGCGGGACTCGGCCTGCTCGGCGGCAGGGTCGAGCCGGTGACAGCCGGGGTTCCCCGCCCGCAGATGCAGTGGAACGTCGTCGAGCCCGTCGCGAACGACGGGGTGCTGGGCGGGGTGCGCGAATGGATGTACTTCGTGCACTCGTATCGGTGCGTGCCGACGGAAGCCGGCATCGTGGCGTCGACGTGCCGATACGGGGACGTCGTCGTCGCGGCCGTGCGCCGCGGGAACGTGCGCGCCGTGCAATTCCACCCGGAGAAGTCGGGTCCGGCGGGGCTCGCGCTCCTCGGACGCTTCGTGGCATCGGCGGGGCGCAGATGAGGCTCTATCCGGCGATCGACCTGCTCGGGGGTTCGGTGGTGCGTCTCGCCCAGGGTCGCTACGACGACGCCACCGTGTACGGGGACGATCCCGTGGCGACGGCACTGGCATTCGTGGATCAGGGAGCCGACAGGGTGCACATCGTCGATCTCGATGCCGCGCGCACCGGGGCCGCCGTCAACCGTGCCGCCATCGCACGGGTGGTCGACGCGGTGTCCGGCCGGGCACTGGTCCAGGTCGGCGGCGGCGTGCGTTCGGTCGCCGATGCCCGCCAACTCGCCGACGCCGGTGTGTGGCGGGTCGTCATGGGTTCCGCCGCCGTGGCCGATCCGTCCGTCGTGGCGGAGGTGGCCGATGTGGTGCCCGTGGCGGTGGGTCTCGATCACCGCGGCGGAAGTCTCGCGGTGGAGGGATGGACCCGTGACACGGGCGTCGACATCGCCCGACTGGCGGCACGCATGGAGGGTGCCGACGCCTTCGTCGTCACCGACATCTCCCGCGACGGCATGCTCACCGGGCCCGACACGTCCGGCCTCGCGCTCCTCGCCGCGGGCACGCACGTGCCGGTGGTGGCCAGCGGGGGAGTGGGCACACTCGATCACCTCGCCGAACTGGTCGCTGTGGGCACTCTCGAGGGCGTCATCACCGGCCGGGCACTGTACGAGAACCGCTTCACGGTGGCCGAGGCGCTGTCCGTGCTCGGAGGTCGGTCGTGAACCCGGACGTGGTGGCCCGCGTCATCCCGTGTCTCGACGTGGACGGGGGTCGCGTGGTGAAGGGCGTCAACTTCGTCGGACTGCGGGATGCCGGCGATCCGGTCGAACTCGCGGCTCGCTACGACGCCCAGGGAGCCGACGAAGTGGTCTTCCTCGACATCACGGCCAGCAGTGACGGCCGCGCCACGATGCTGGAGACCGTGGCCCGTGCCGCC
>JAULXU010000154.1:0-5493 GCA_032118285.1 Ilumatobacteraceae bacterium | reverse complement strand
AGTTCGACACCGGCGGGAGTGACCATGCCAAAGCACATATTCGTGACGGGTGGCGTCGCCAGTTCGCTCGGCAAGGGTCTCACCGCATCCTCTCTGGGTCGTCTGCTCAAAATGCGCGGGCTGCGCGTGACGATGCAGAAACTCGATCCCTACATCAACGTCGATCCGGGAACGATGAATCCCTTCGAACATTGTGAGGTCTTCGTCACCGACGACGGCGGCGAGACCGACCTCGACTTGGGCCATTACGAACGCTTCATCGACGAGAACCTGACTCGCAGTTCCAACGCCACGACCGGATCCATTTATCAGGCTGTTCTCGCGGCCGAACGACGCGGGGACTACCTCGGCAAGACCGTGCAGGTGATCCCGCACATCACCGACGAGATCAAGCGCCGAATCCGTCGCATCGCCACGGAAGACACCGATGTCGTCATCACCGAAGTGGGCGGCACCGTCGGGGACATCGAGATCCTCCCCTTCCTCGAGGCCATTCGCCAGTTCCGGAACGAAGCCGGTCGCGACAACGTCTGCTACCTGCACGTGACCCTGGTGCCGTTCATCGGGCCGAGCGGAGAGCAGAAGACCAAGCCCACGCAACACAGCGTCACCGAACTGCGCTCGCGCGGAATCCAACCCGATGTCATCGTTTGCCGCAGCGACGAGCCGCTCAGTTCGGGGCTCAAGCGCAAGATCTCCCACATGTGCGACGTTCCCATTGAAGCGGTCGTGAATGCCGCGGACGCAAGAAACATCTACGAGCTGCCCCTGATCCTCCACGAGGAGGGTCTGGATGCCGTGGTGTGCGACGTGCTCCGACTCGACGGCCAACCCGATCTGGGTGCATGGGAGGCCCTCGTGGCGAAGGTGGACGCGGCCACGATGCCGGTGCGCATCGGTCTGATCGGCAAGTACGTCGAGCTTCAGGACGCTTATCTGTCGGTGGTCGAGAGCCTCAAACATGCGGGTTTCCACCACGGAGCGCGTGTGGAGATCGATTGGATTCAGGCGGAGGACGTGGAGGGGCTTCTCGCCTCGGGGAGACTCGACGGATTGGATGGAATGGTCATTCCAGGGGGATTCGGTCCGCGGGGCATCGAGGGAAAGATCGCCGCCGCCGCCCACGCGCGCGAGCGTCGCATCCCGTGTCTCGGTCTGTGTCTCGGGATGCAGGTGATGACAATCGAGTTCGCACGCCACGTGCTCGGCCTCGCCGACGCCAACAGCACCGAGTTCGATCCGGCCACCTCGCACCCGGTCATCGATCTGATGGTCGACCAGCGTGATGTCACGATGATGGGCGGCACGATGCGCCTCGGTGCTTACTATGCGGTTCTCCAGCCGGGAACCCTGGTCGCACATGCCTACGGCGAGACGGTGGTGAGCGAGAGGCACCGGCACAGATACGAGTTCAACTACAACTACCGAAGCCGGTTCGAAGAGGCCGGTTTCGTGTGCAGCGGGACGTCGCCGGACAAGCGTCTCGTAGAGTTCATCGAGCTCGCGGATCATCCATACTGGGTGGGCACGCAGGCGCATCCCGAGTTCAAGAGTCGTCCGGACCGACCCCACCCGCTCTTCCGGGATCTGATCGGTTCTGCGCTCGCCCACAGGGGTGGGAGGATGCCTGCGCACGAGGAGACGGTGCAGGGACACCGAGAGGTTCCCGCGCGAGGGTGAGCGACTTGACGGGCACCGACCACGGGTTCGTCACTGCCGACGAGGAGCAGCTCCACGCGTGGGCGATGTTCCGGCTGGTGAGGCGGGACATCATCTCGCCCGATGGCGAACGGTTCTCCCGGACGCACATGTGCTCGCCCGGTGCCGTGGCCGTGGTGGCTCTCACCGATTCGGGCGAGGTTCTGCTCGTGTCCCAATACCGCGCTGCCCTGGGTCGCCGGGTGCTGGAGATTCCTGCGGGGTTGAGGGACGTCGAGCAGGAGGCTCCTCTGGACACCGCCCGCCGGGAACTCGCGGAGGAGACGGGTTGCACCGCCCGGGACTGGTCTCTTCTCGGTTCGATTCACTCCGCACCGGGAATCACCGATTCAGAGGTCATCGTGTACCTGGCCAGTGGAGTCCGCTTCGGCGCGTCGCAGCCGCAGGGTCCCGAAGAAAGACACATGACAGTGCTTTTCATGCCGCTGACGAGGGCCATCGAGGAGGTGTTCGGGGGAGTGATCACCGATGCCAAGTCCGTTTTCGGCCTCTTGGCGGCCGAGAGGAGGGCCCAGCGTGGCCCTTGAGGAGAGCCGCTGGGTGGACGAATTCCTCGTCCGACTGACGGTCGAGCGCGGGCGGGCCCTCAACACGGTGGGGGCGTACCGTCGCGATTTGAGTCTGTGGTCGTTGCATCTGGCGGGTCGGGGTGTCTCCCTTGCAAGCGCACGTGATGTCGACGTGGAGTCCTTTGCAGCTGCGTTGCGGCAGAACGGTCTTGCCAAGTCCACGGTCGCACGACGCATGGCGGCGGTGAGGGGTCTCCATGCCCACCTCGTTGCCGAGGGACGGATGTCCGTCAACCCCGCAGAGCGTTTCGAGGGAATCTCCGTGCCGGCTGGCATTCCCCACCCCCTCGACCACGAGGAGATTGAACGTCTCCTCTCCGTACCGGCAGGCAACGACCCCCGGCAGGTGAGGGACCGGGCACTTCTCGAGTTCCTGTATGCCACGGGTGCACGGATTTCCGAAGCCTGCGGTCTCGGCGTGGATGATGTCGACTTCTCCGAGGATCTGGTCCGGTTGTTCGGCAAAGGTTCCAAGGAACGTGTTGTTCCGTTCGGAGGACGTGCACGGGCTGCGCTCATTGAATGGTGCCGCGGCGGCGCCCGTCGTGCCCTCTCGATCCCCGATCCGCGATCGCCCGCCGATCGGGACGCTTTTTTCCTCACCGACACGGGTCGACGGCTGAATCGGCAGAAGGCATGGGCCATCGTGTCGCATGCGGCGTTTGCCGCCGGACTTCCCGAAGGTGTGTCCCCGCATTCACTGCGCCACAGCTGTGCCTCCCACATGCTGGAGAACGGAGCAGACCTGCGCATCGTCCAGGAGATGCTGGGCCATGCGTCGATCTCGACCACGCAGATCTACACGCGCGTGGGCAGGGAGCATCTCGTCGAGGTGTACCGGCAGCACCATCCACGGGCAAGGACCACCGAGTGAAAGGCCTGTACCACGCGAAGTGGTTACACCTGACGCGGAGATTCTTCGGTGCCGTGTCGAATCGCGCACCCTCCGAGGCGGAGGTGGTCGCGGTGCGCTCGCTCCTGACAGCCCCTGAGTGGTGGTTGTGGTCGGAGATGGCCGGACGGGACAGAAGGCACTCGCTGGAAGTGCTTGCCAGATTCGATGCGCTCGGCGACGCGGCATCGCGCGGGGAACGGGCGGCCGTGCTCCTCCACGATTCGGGCAAGACAACGTCGAACCTCGGGCTGTGGCTTCGGGTGATGGCGACGCTCGTGGGTCCGCGGGGCGAGCGATTCCGGTCCTATCACGAACATGAGGAGAGCGGTGCCCGTCGTGCTCGTGCGCTCGGGGTCGACCACGACGTGATGGCCGTCCTGGAGAGGCGGGCGCACGTCGATGTGCTGCATCGTCTGGATCAAGCAGACGATCTCTGAGTCAGGCGGGGGGCATCAGCCCGATCGCGGCACGAACGCGTTGGAGCGTCCGTGCCGCGACCTCCCTGGCGCGACCATTGCCGATGCGCAGAAGCCGCACGAGTTCCCCGGGATCGGAAAGCAGTTCGTGATGACGCGTCTGGATCGGGGAGAGCAGGGCCACGACGGCATCACCCGCGTCCTTTTTGAGGGGCCCATACTGTGAGTACCGTCCCGCGAGGCTCTCGACAGGCTCTCCCGTGCAGGCCGAGAGGATTTCGAGGAGATTCGACACACCCGGCTTCTCGGTCCGGTCGTAGCGCACCTCGTTCCCCGAATCGGTGACCGCCCTCCGGAACTTCTTGTCGATTGTCGCGGGGTCGTCCAGCAGATGGATGATTCCGGCGTCGCTCGAGGTTGACTTCGACATCTTGGAGGTGGGGTCCTGGAGATCCATGACCCTCGCACCCGCCCGGGGATGGACCGCACGCGGGAGCACGAAGGTCTCGCCGAACCGACCGTTGAACCGCAGTGCGATGTCCCTCGTGATCTCCACGTGCTGACGCTGGTCGTCGCCCACGGGGACCTCCTCGGCGTCGTAGAGCAGGATGTCAGCCGCCATGAGAGCCGGATAGGTGAACAGCCCGGCGGAGACGAACTCGGCCTCGCGTTTGTGGGACTTGTCCTTGAATTGGGTCATCCGGCTCAACTCGCCGTAGGACACCATGCACTCCATGATCCACGACAATTCGGTGTGTTCGTGTATGTGGCTCTGCACGAAAACCGTCGCCACATCGGGGTCGAGTCCGACGGCGAAGAGTGCCGCGGCGAGTTCGACGGTCTGTCGACCGATGACGCCCGGACCTTCCGCGACCGTGAGGGCATGGAGATCGACGATCCCGTGGAAGACGTCCTTGTCGTGCTGACCGGAGACCCAGTTGGCGAGTGCGCCGAGATAGTTCCCGAGGTGGACGGCTCCCGTCGGTTGGATGCAGGAGAGGACCCTCGTCATGGCCCGGAACGCTAGTACCTCGGGGCTGCGGCTGTCGTGAGGAGGCGCGCGGTGGCGGCGACCTACGATGGCACCGTGCCGGTCGCCGTCAACATCCCCATTTACGAGGGCCCCTTCGATCTGCTCCTGCACCTGATCATGCGGGAGGAAGTCAGTATCCATGAGGTGAGCCTCACCATGATCGTGGATGCCTATCTCGAGGAACTGGCGAGGATGCAGAAGCTCGACCTGGAGATCGCCACGGAGTTCCTCCTGATTGCCGCAACCCTCATCGAGCTGAAGGCGAGGCGTCTGCTGCCGGGCAGGGAGCACGTTGATCTGGACGAGGAGCTCGCCCTCTGGGAGGAGAGGGATCTGCTCCTGGCACGTCTGCTCGAGAGCAAGACCTTCAAGGACGTGGCTCTCGTCCTCGCCGCATTCGTGGACGAATCCGACCGCGTCTATGGAAGGACGACGGGTCCCGACGAGCGTTTCGCCGACGTCGCCCCGGACCCGCTCGACGGAATCACGGTGCAGCGCCTCCAGAAGGCTCTCGTCCATGTCATCACCCCCCGCCCCGTGCTCACCTTCGGTCTCTTCCACATTTCTCCCATCCGCTTCACGGTCGCCGAGACGGTGGAGCGACTCGCACGCGACCTGCCCGCCCTCGGACGCACCAGTTTTCGTCGCCTCACGGCCGCCCATCTCGAGCGGTTGGAGGTGGTCGTTCATTTTCTCGCGATCCTGGAGTTGTACAAGCAGGGCCGCATCGAGCTTGATCAAGCGGATCGATTCGGCGACATCGAGATCGAGTGGTTGGGCGGGGTTTTCCCGACCGAGTTGGAGGTGGACGCATATGACGGATGACGAAGGACTCGCCGTGACACCCGAGATCGTTCGTGC
>JAULXU010000153.1:0-2396 GCA_032118285.1 Ilumatobacteraceae bacterium | reverse complement strand
GATGACGAGGCCCTCGATCTGATGAAAGACCGGCATGTGGGTGGCATCCGGAGTGTCGCGCCGGAAGACGCGCCCCGGCATCACTGCATAGATGGGCGGGGGCCACTCCTGCATGACCCGAATCTGCACCGGCGACGTGTGCGTCCGCAGAACGACACTGCCCGGTTCGGAGGACTCCACGAAGAGCGTGTCCCACATGCTTCGCGCGGGATGGCTCGGTGGCATGTTGAGCGCCTCGAAATTGTAGAAATCCGTCTCGACCTCGGGGCCCTCGGCGATCCGGAATCCCATTCCCACGAAGACGTCCTCGAGGCGCTCGGTGGCCTGGGTCACGAGGTGCAAACGTCCGCGCCGCCTTTCGGCCGACTGCAGGGCCACCTCGCTGAGATCCCACTGCTCCCGGGCAACCTGGTGGGCGATGGCCTCGCGGCGCAGTTCGGAGCGTCTGCTGTCGGCGGCCGACTCCACATCCCGCATGGCATCGTGCAGGAGTGCGCCGATCACACGGCGCTGCTCGGGGTCGTCGACCTCGGCGAGCGAGCGGCGCAGGAGCGTGAGGTTCCCCTTCTTTCCGACCGCCGAATTGGCCGCCGCCGACACGGCGGCAGGATCGCTGGCAGCGGCGACCTCCGTCAGAGCGAGAGCCACGGCCGATGCAATCAGTTGTGATGGCTCGGCAACGCTCATACCCGGGAGACTTTAGTCCCGCTCAGCTGTGCGGCCCCGAGACTTCACGCCGGGTGCCCGACGGTGCGCCACGACCATACCCACCACCGACGCTGCCATTCCGACATTGAGGCTCTCAGCCCTTCCGTGATGGGGAATCGAGACCCAAGCTTCCACCGCCCCGTCGTCCGACACACCATGGGCCTCGTTTCCGACGACCACGGCGACAGAACCCGCAAGATCCGCCTCCCACACGCTCTCGACACCACGACGGGCGTGGGACGTCGTCCCGACGATCCTGAACCCCATCGCGGACAGGTCCTCCAGGCCCTGGATCTCCACCACCGGAACGTGCATCACCGCACCCGCCGACGCCCGAACCGCCTTCGGCGACCAGGGGTCAACCGTTCCCGGCGTGACCGCCACGGCACGGGCGCCCGCGGCCTCGGCGGACCTGAGAATCGTGCCCAGGTTCCCGGGGTCCTGGATTCCGTCGGCGACCAGCACCCAGTCGCTCTCCGACGCACCCTGCCAGGCTCCGAGCTCGGGACGGGAGCACACCGCCATGCATCCCTGTGGCGTCACCGTGTCGTTGACCGAATCAAAAGTGCGCGCGTCCAGTTCATGTACGGACCACGGGCCCTCCATGATCGCCGCGTCAGCCCCATGACCAACGCGAAGGTAGACCTCACGAACCAGTCCGGCGTCCACGGCATCTGCCAGGAGCACGCTTCCTTGGACGATGAAAACACCCTCCTCGCTGCGGGCGCGACGATCGCCGACGAGACGACGCAGACGCCCCACGCGGGGATTGGAGGGGGACAGTCTCGTCGGGATCAGACCAGTGCAGCCTTTGCGGTCACCACGAGACCGGCGAACGCTTCGGCATCGTTGACGGCGAGGTCGGCCAGGATCTTGCGGTCCACCTCGATTCCTGCGGCATTGAGGCCGGCAATAAAACGACTGTAGGAGATGTCGTTGATACGGCACGCCGCATTGATGCGCTGGATCCACAGACGCCGGAATTCCCCCTTGCGGGCGCGACGGTCGCGGAACGCGTACTGACCGGAGTGCAGCACCTGCTCATTGGCCGCCCGGTACGAGCGGCTCTTGTTGCCGTAATAACCCTTCGCCTTCTCGAGGACGGAGCGGTGCTTCTTGCGGGCGTTGACGGCCCTCTTGACTCGTGCCATGTCGTTGTCTCCTTCTCTGCTGTGGTGTCCGGCTCAGCGCTCGCCGAGCAGACGCTTGATTTTCCGCGCGTCACCCGGGTGCACATCCACGAAACCGTCGAGGCGGCGGGTGCGGGTGCTCGACTTCTTCTCGAACAGGTGCTGGCGGTTGGCCTGCTGGCGGCGCAGCTTGCCCGAGCCTGTCTTCTTGAACCGCTTTGCGGCGGTCTTGCTGGTCTTCATCTTCGGCATGTGGGTCTCCTCCCGTGTCGCCTAGTCGGCCGGCACGTCTTGCGGCTGTTGGCCGCTGTCCGACGTGTCGGTCGGTTTGTCGGTTTTTCTGGTCTTCTTCTCCGGCGACAGCACCATCGTCATGTTGCGACCCTCGAGCCTGGCCTGGGTCTCCACCTTGGCCAACTCGCCGAGCTGCTCGAGCACTGCATCGAGGATGCGAGACCCGAGTTCGGGGTGGGCCACCTCGCGTCCGCGAAACTGCAGCGTCACCTTCACCTTGTGTCCGTCCTCGAGGAACTCGCGCATGTGCCGCACCTTGGTGTT
>JAULXU010000152.1:0-8743 GCA_032118285.1 Ilumatobacteraceae bacterium | reverse complement strand
AGCACACCGGTGAACATGGTGTTGGCGGCGACCTCGGGAATCTTGATCGACTCGGGCAACCAGTCCTTGATGAGGTACAGACCGTCGGAGGACTCGCGCACGGGCGCCGCGGCGCGGAACCGCAGCCACATGGCGAGCATTCCGGCGACGAGCATCGCCACCGCGGCCGAGGCGAAGGCCACGGCCACGAGAATCTGGCGGCGCGGAGCGGGTGCCGGCGCGGCGGGCAGAGCGAGTGTCACGGTGCCACCTCCCTGGGCTTCACGTCGAGCAACGGCTCGGCCGAACCGACCAGCGCCAACTCGGCGAAGTTGTCGACGGGTGCCGGAGAGGGGACGGCCCATTCGAGCGTGTGCCCGTCCCACGGATCGTCCGGTGCCGGGGACCCCACCCGAACCGCCGCGACGCCCGCCACCACCGCGAGGACGACCATGACGAGACCGAGCGCCGACAGCCCGCTCCAGATCGCGGCGGATCCGCCGACGTCGAAGACGACGGCCTGGCGGACCGGCTTGTCGGCGAGGCCGAAGACGAGCAGTGGCAGCGACGCGAGGATCGAGCCGACCAGGCCGAGGGCCGCCACGGGGAGGAGTTTCTTGTCGTCGGCGACGCGGCCGCTCAACTTGGGCGACCAGTGGGCCAGTGCGGCGAGTGCCGAGAGCAGCGCACCCGTGACGAGATAGAGCAGCACGCCCTCCTCGAACACCGTCTCGGCGACGCCGAGATCGTCGATGGCGCCGATGGCGTTGGCCGCGGTTCCGGCGAGGATCATCAGCGCACCGGATGCCGCCAGGACGAAGGGGGGACGCAGCGCACCGGTCGAGCGCCCCACGGCGAGGGCCGACGTGCCGACGATGGCGAGCACACCGAGAACCGGCAGGCCGTTGAAGACGAGGTACAGCACCGCGCTCGTGATCGTGTCCCCGGTGGAACCGTCCCACGTGAGCCGGTGCGAGGTCTGCGTCACGGCGGCGAGGGCCGCCACCGACACCAGACCGAAACCGGCCATCGCCGGTCCGCGCGCCGGGTGCCGGGTACGTCCGGCCACCGGTGCGACCTCGGCGAGGACACCGAGTGCGCCGATCACGAACACCATCGTCATGGGCTGGGTGAGCGACCAGTCGAACCACGAGACGAGGGCGTCATTGCCGCCGAAGGCGACGCCGGCATGCGTGTGGTCGACGTAGAGATAGGCGATGGTGCCGATGGCGACGGGCAGCGAGAGAATCACCGACACGGAGCCGACCAGCGCGGCCCACGAGAACAACGGAACGCGGTCGAGCCACATGCCGGGGGCCCGCGACGTGGTCACCGTCACCGCCACCGACACGGCACCGGCGAGAAGCCCGAGGGAGGTCACCGCCGAGGCGAGGAGAGAGAGATCGACGAGGTCGGTGGTTCCCCCGCCCGCACCCCCGTTGCCGGCGAGCGCAACGACGTAGAGCACCACGCCGAGAAGCCACGTCCAGAATCCGTACTGGGCGAGGCGCGGCAGGGCGATGGCGCGGGAGCCGACCTGCATCGGCACCACGGCGATGGCGACCGCGATGAAGAGCGGAGCGAGGACACCGAGGACGAGCCCGAACCTGTTGAGCTGCACGACCTGCAACACCGCATCGTCCGGGAAGACCTGCGACGAGTCGGGCGAGACGCGCTCGAGGCCGATGAGTGCACCGAACAACAGGGTGACGACGGACAGGACGAGCGAGGAACCGAGCCACATGCGACCGACCTTCTTGTGGTCGCCGCTCGTCACCCAGTCGCCCACCGCGCCGAGAAACGATGGTGCGCCCGCGGACGGTGCCGTCGCTCCCGCATGAGTGTCGATGATGGTCATTGCCGAAAAGGTCTCCCGTGCACGCCCCGGGGTTGTGGACAACCCGCGGCGCAACCGTCTGTTGCTTGCCCGCCAACACTACCCATCGTCCGTTCGGCGGGGGGAAATCCCGCGTCCCCCGACCCGTCGACCGCCCGGTCGGGGTGCGTCCTCAGCCGACGAGGACGTCGATCGTCAGTGCGAGGAAAAGAACGGATATGTAGGTGATGGAGAACGAGAAGAGGCGCATCGCCGCCGACTCGGACGGTGCACGACCAAGTGCAAAAGTGCCGCCGAGGAAGAGTGCGCCGAGCACGACCGCCGACGCGCCGTACACCCAACCGAAGCCGCCCACGGGAATGAGCACGAGGCTGCACGCGACGAGCGCCATCGTGTACCGGACCATGGACGCAACGACCCTCGGGATGGTCTCGACGACCGGGAGCATCGGCACGCCCGCCGCCCGGTAATCGTCGGTGTGGCGGATGGCGAGGGCCCAGAAGTGCGGCGGGGTCCACAGGAAGATGAGGAGGAACAGAAGCCACGGCGTCCACGCGAGGCTCCCGGTGACGGCCGCCCATCCCACGAGCACGGGCACCGCACCCGCGGCGCCACCGATGACGATGTTCTGTCGACTGGTGCGCTTGAGCCACAGGGAATACACGAAGACGTAGAAGAGCGTCGCCGACAGGGCGAGACAGGCCGCGAGCAGGTTCGCCCCCGCCCACAGCACGGCGAACGCGGCCACCTCGAGCGCGACGGCGAACACGAGGGCCTCTCTGGGTCGCACGAGACCGGTGACGAGCGGACGGTTGCGCGTGCGTTCCATGAGGGCATCGATGTCCCGGTCGATGTACATGTTCACCGCGTTCGCGCCACCGGCGGCCAGCGAACCGCCGAGGAGAGTGACGAGCACCAGGCCCCAGCCCGGCCATCCACCCTCCGCCGCGACCATGGTGGGCACGGTGGTGATCAGCAGCAACTCGATGATGCGGGGTTTGGTGAGGGCCAGGAAGCCCGCCGCGCGCGAACGGGGCGCCCTTCCCCCGTGGACGCCGCCGCGCAATCGGGACGGAACCACGGGACGGACGTTGATGGCCACGGTGGTTCATCGTAAGGGGGCGGGCAAGGGCGACCAACCGGCGACACAATGGGAGCCATGGAATCCGTGCGGGTCTCGGCGGCCGACACCGCGGTCGAGGAGGAAGTGACGGGCGACACCGTCGTCGACCCCGACGTCCCGTGGATCGTGCTCGTGTGGAACGACCCCATCAACCTCATGTCGTACGTGGCATGGGTGTTCCGCACGCTCTTCGGCTACTCCCGCGAGAAGGCCGAACAGCTCATGCTCGACGTGCACCACAAGGGTCGCGCGGTGGTGTCCTCCGGTCCGAGGGAGAAGGCAGAGATCGACGTGTTTCGCCTGCACGAGCACGGGCTCTGGGCCACCATGCAGAAGGACGAGTGAGCGTGGCCTTCCGCCGGTGGCGACCACCCACCCCGATCACGGTCCGCGAAGACGGAATGTTCGACATCGGGCTGGGCGAGAACGAGCGTCGCACGCTGACGAGCCTCTTCGACTCTCTCCACGGGATGCTCGGTGCGAACGAGGGTGACCCCCGCACCGCACGCCTCTTCCCCGCGGCGTACCACGACCTGCCCGACCATGACGCCGAATTCCGCCGACTGATGCGACCGGAGCTGGTCGAGTCGGCGCGTGCCTCGGTCGACCTCGCCCGCGGCCTCCTCGACGCCGACGGGCCCGTCCCCCGGGAACGGGTGCTCGGGTTCATGCGGGCACTGAACTCGGTGCGTCTCGTGCTCGGGACCCTCCTTGACGTGTCCGAGGACGAGCCCGATCCCGATTCCGGGGACCCCGACGACGACCTGCGCGTCCTGTACGGATACGTGGGTTGGCTCCTCGAATCGGTCGTCGACGTCCTCGACGACCGGTGACGACGGGGATGACGGGGCCGTCCGGCGAGGATGGCATCCCCGTGGGCCGCTGGTAGCGTTGGCTTGCTCTCAACCGGAGTCGTCCGAGCCCCCATCGTCTAGCGGCCTAGGACACCACCCTTTCAAGGTGGCGGCACGGGTTCGAATCCCGTTGGGGGTGCAATACATAGTGATCTCGTGGCGACCGTTCGCGGTGTCGGCCACGTGGTCCCGTGGTGAAGTTGGAGTTCACGCCGGCCTGTCAAGCCGGAGGTCGCGGGTTCGAGTCCCGTCGGGACCGCCATCGTGCGGTGTGCGGCAGAGATGTCGCTCGTCGTCGCGACACGGTCGAGTAGCTCAGTTGGCAGAGCACACGCCTGAAAAGCGTGGGGTCACCGGATCGACGCCGGTCTCGACCACCATTTCCGTCGCACGTCGACGGCAACGTCACCGTTTGTCGGCGGTGAGGCGGACGAGGACCTCCTGGGCGATCGTCGCCACGTGCTCACCCTCCCGGGAAAACACGTACCCGAGCGACAGTCCGCGCCCCGAGATGTACGCATGGCAGCTCATCTCGTAGAGATGCCATTGGTGCGCGCGCACCGGCCGGTGGAACCAGATCGTGTGGTCGAGGCTCGCCGAGAAGAAGGCCCCCTCGACGCTCCGACGCTCCGCCAGTTCGGGGACGCCGCGGATGACCGACTCGGTGGGCAGGTCGTCCGAGATGTAGGCGAGGGCGCAGCGGTTGATCATCTCGTCGTCGCCGAAGTCCTCCACGGTGCGGAACCACGCCGCGAACCTCCCGGCACCGTCACGTTCCCCCTGGACGAGGTGCGTGTCGGGCACGTCGTCCCGCTCGAGGTAGGGGCTCCACATGTCCTCGCGCGTGGCGGAGGGACCGGGAACGTCGGGCATGCGCACGGTCGTGGTCTGGGCGGTGGGCTCGGGGCGCTGGAACGACGCCTCCAGGTTGAGGATCGCACCGGTGCTCTGGCGCGCCACGACGCGCCGAGTGGCGAAACTGCGGCCGTTGCGGATGCGGTCGACCTCGTAGCGCACCGTCTCGGTGTTGTCCCCACGCCGGATGAAGTAGGCGCGCAGCGAATGCGGCAGGAGTCCCTCCTCGACGGTGGACGACGCTGCGATGAGGGCCTGGGCGACGATGTGACCGCCGTACAGCCCACCCCAGGGATAGTGGTGCCCCTCGCCGACGAGGACGTCGGCGCCGT
Organism: Ilumatobacteraceae bacterium; assembly: GCA_032118285.1. GTDB lineage: Bacteria > Actinomycetota > Acidimicrobiia > Acidimicrobiales > Ilumatobacteraceae > UBA2093. The sequence goes on along the minus strand of JAULXU010000152.1, from coordinate 3,763 downwards.
GGGGCTCGAGCGAGAACAGTCGCGAGAGGCTCACGAACCGAACGCGAACCCAAGGTCGGGGGCGGTGAGGAGCGGGCGGAACTCGATCCCCGCCTCGGCGGCCATGGCTCCGCACGTGCCGCCCCGGTCGACGATGGCGGTGATGAGCACGGGGTGCGCGCCGAAGCCCCGCACCACCTCCACCGCCTCGAAGATGCTCGTGCCGCGCGTGACGGTGTCCTCGCACACGACGACGCGGTCACCGGGCTGGAGTGCACCGGCGATGCGCCCGGTGACCCCATGGTCCTTCGATTCCTTGCGCACGCTGAAACTGCGCAGATCCACCCCGCGTGTGGCGGCGATGGCGGCGATGCCGAACGCCACGGGATCGGCACCCATCGTCAGCCCACCGATGGCGTCGACGCCGTCCGGGAACATCGACAAGGCCGCCTCGGCCACGGCAAGAGCACCGTCGGGCCTGCACATCGTCTGCTTGGTGTCGAGGAACCACTCGCTCGTTCGCCCCGACTTGAGAGTGAAGTTTCCTCGCTTGAGCGAGTGGGCGAAGACGTGGTCGCGCAGGCGCGCCCGCACCGGGTCGAGCGGCGGCAGGCCGGCGGGAGTGTGGGGGTGGCTCTGCGGCATCGGGGAGACCATAGCCATGCCCGTCCCGCGCACCCGGGGTGCCCCGAGCCCCGTTTCAGTGTGATGTTGCCCTAGATTTCAGATTGCAACTTTTATACCTTGACCGACATAGTGCAGGGCTCACGGCCCGATCGGCCCGACAACAGGAACACCGGCGAGAGACATGGCAACGACGAAGACCACCAAGAAGACCCCGATGAGCAAGGCCCACAAGAACGCCCTGGCCAACGGCCGGGTGGAGGGCCGGATCATCCGTGAGTACCTCGAAGTGGTCGAGGCCACGAAGCCCCGCCGCGGTCGCCGCCGCACTCCCGAGTCGATCGCCAAGAGGCTCAGTGCCATCACCGTCGAGTTGAAGTCGGCCGACCCCGTCACCAAGGTGCGCCTCATCCAGGAACGTCTCAACCTGCGCACCGAACTGGCCGGGATGAAAACCAAGGCTCAGGTGGCCGCGGCCGAGGCCAAATTCGTCAAGGTGGCCAAGAACTTCTCCAGCCGCAACGACATCACCTACGACGCGTGGCGCGAGTTCGGCGTCACCCCCGTGGTGCTCAAGCGCGCCGGTATCGAAAAGGACTGACGCTCAGCCGGCACGGCGCGCGGCGGCCACGGCATCCGCCAGGGCGTCCACCGCGAGCCCGGCGTGGGCGAGCACGCGCGTGTCGTCCATGACCGACAGAACGGCGGCGGCATCGATGCCGGGCGGCAGCGACGCGGTGACCGCGTCGGCGAATCCCCGACCGCCGGACACGGCGGAGACGGCGGCCTCCTGCACGATGCGATAGGCGTCGTCGCGCGACATCCCCCGGGCCACCAGCGCGAGCAGCACCGCTTGCGAGTGCACCGCACCACCGAGAAGGTCGAGATTGGCTCGCATGCGCGCGACATCCACCTCGAGGCCCCCGAGAATCCCGCGCATGCGGCGCACCGCGTACAGCGCCAGCGCACTCGAATCGGGCAGCACGATGCGCTCCGCCGACGAGTGCGAGATGTCCCTCTCGTGCCAGAGGGGCACGTCCTGCAGTCCGACCTGGGCGTTGGCCCGCAGCACCCGCGAGAGTCCCGACACCGTCTCGGCCGAGATGGGGTTGCGCTTGTGGGGCATCGCGCTCGAACCCTTCTGCCCCGGCGCGAACCCCTCCCTCACCTCGTTCACCTCGGTGCGCTGCAGATGGCGGAGCTCGACCGCGATGGCCTCGAGAGTCGTGCCGAGGGATGCACACGCCCACAGGTACTCGGCATGCCGGTCGCGGGCCACCACCTGGGTGGCCGGCACGGCGACGAGACCGAGCCGGGCCGCCACCTGCGCCTCGACCACGGGATCGATGTTCGAGTAGGTGCCCACCGCACCGGAGAGCTTGCACACCGCGATCGCCGACCGCGCGCGACCCATCCGCTCCCGGTCGCGCAGCAGCTGCAGGCCCCACAGGGCCACCTTGGCCCCGAACGTCGTCGGTTCGGCATGGACACCGTGCGTGCGTCCCATCATCGCGTCGGCACGGTGCCGCTCGGCGAGGGCGGCCACAACGGACACCAGGTCGTCGACGGCCGCGATGACGAGGTCCGCCGCGTCGCGCAACGCCCAGCACAGACCGGTGTCGACGACGTCGGTGCTCGTCAGGCCGTGGTGCAGCCAGGCACCGGCCGGCATGCCCACCGACTGCTGCAGGACGTCGACGAACGCGGCCACATCGTGGTGCGTCGTGCGCTCGCGCTCCTCGACACGGGCCACGAATCCTGCGTCGGCGACAGGTGCGGCGGCACGGCAGGCCGCCGCCGTGCCGGCGGGAACCGCACCGATCCCCTCCATGGCCTCGACGACGGACATCTCGATCTCGATCCATCGCGCCATGCGTCCCTCGTCGGAGAAGAGAGCGTCGGTCTCGGGCGTGGAGTAACGGGGGATCATCGGCGCACCACCATGGCATCCCGCGCCGGTCCGGTGCCGATCATCGTCACCGGCACGCCGGTCTCGCGTTCGACGATGTCCACGAGTTGCCGCGCCGACGCGGGCAACCCGTCCCATTCGGTGCACCCGGCCGTGGAGGTGCCCCAACCGGGAAGGGTCTCGTAGACGGGGACCACGCGCTCGAGGTCCGCCACACGGGGTGGATGGTCGCGCACCACGGTTCCGTCGATCGAGTATCCGGTGCACACCTTCACCTCGTCGAAACCGTCGAGCACGTCGAGCTTCGTGAGAGCGATCGACGTGAGCGAGTTCAGCCGCGCCGCGTGTCGCAGCATGACCGTGTCGAGCCAGCCGGTGCGGCGGCGGCGACCGGTGACGGTGCCGAACTCGCGACCGATGTCCACGAGCCTGTCGCCCAGTTCACCGTGCAGCTCGGAGGGGAACGGACCCATGCCGACGCGCGTCGTGTAGGCCTTGGCGATGCCCACCACGGCGTCGATGTGGCGCGGCCCGAGGCCGCTGCCGACCGAGGCGCCACCCGCGGTGGGGTTCGAGGACGTGACGAAGGGGTAGGTGCCGTGGTCGACGTCGAGGAACGTGGCCTGTGCGCCCTCGAGGAGGATGTCCGTGCCCGCCTCGCGCGCGTCGTGGAGCAGGGTGACCGTGTCGGCGACGTGGGGCGCCAGTCGACGCGCGAGAGCGCACTGCTGCTCGACGACCGCATCGAGATCGAACGGGGGACCGCCGAGGTGTCCCACCTCGCCGAGCGCGGCCGCGCCTCGCTCTCGCACGATGCGAGCAAAGGACGCCTCGTCGAGCACCTCGCCGACGCGCACCCCGGTGCGCCGGACCTTGTCCACGTAGGCGGGACCGATGCCCTTGAGCGTCGTACCGATCCGGGAGTCTCCGCGCGCCTCCTCGAGCGCCGCGTCGATCGCCTGGTGCCACGGGAAGATGAGGTGGGCGAGACTCGACACCCGCAGTGCGGCGCACGAGACGCCCCTGGCCTCGAGCGAGTCGATCTCGGCGAACAGGGTGGGCATGTCCACCACCACGCCGTTGCCGATCACGGGCACGACCGAGGGGTACAGGACGCCACTCGGAATGAGCTGCAGGGCGTATCGCTCCGTCCCCACGACGACGGTGTGACCGGCGTTGTGTCCCCCCTGGTAGCGGGCGACGATGCCGTGCGAGGCGGCAAGGAGGTCGATGACCTTGGCCTTGCCCTCG
>JAULXU010000151.1:752-5606 GCA_032118285.1 Ilumatobacteraceae bacterium | reverse complement strand
CATCGCCCTTCACCGGCGGAGCGATTCTCGGGGACCGGGTGCGCATGCAGGACCACGCCACCGACCCCGGCGTCTTCATCCGCTCCATGGCGACCCGCGGTCACCTGGGCGGACTCTCGCTCTCCACCCCCGAGGCCATACGCCTCCTCGACGCCGTGGGACGGCACTGGATCATCGTCGAGACGGTCGGCGTGGGTCAGGTCGAGGTGGAGATCGCCGGCAAGGCCGACACCACCGTCGTCGTTCTCAACCCGGGCTGGGGCGACTCGGTGCAGGCCAACAAGGCCGGCCTCATGGAGATCGCCGACATCTTCGTCATCAACAAGGCGGACCGCAAGGGCGTCGACGAGACGCGCCGCGACATCGAGCAGATGATCGAACTCGGCGACCACGACGCCGACTCCTGGATCCCCCCGATCGTGGCCACTGTCGGCAGCACCGGCCAGGGCATCGAGCATCTGTGGGCCGAAGTCGTGCGCCACCGCGAGACCATCGAGGCCAGCGGGGAACTGGCTCGGCGCCGCGAGTTCCGTCTGCGGGAGGAACTGCGCGAGATCGTCGCGCGCCGGCTCGAGGTGCGGGCCCGGGAGATCTGCACCGGTCCGCGCTGGGAGGGTCTGCAGGACGACGTGATCGCGCGTCGCATCGATCCGTGGTCGGCCGCCGACCGAATGCTCGAGGGAGTGGGAGCCTGACATGTCCGACGATCCGGTCCTCCTCGAACGTCGAGCCGACGGGATCGCCGTCGTCACTCTGAACGCCCCGAAGGTGAACGCCCTCTCCACGGCGCTTCTCGCACGACTGCACGGTGTCGCCGGCGATCTCACGCGGGACCCGGTCGGCGCGGTGGTCGTCACCGGCGGCGACCGCATCTTCGCCGCAGGTGCCGACATCTCCGAGTTCGGCGGACCCGCCGAGGCGACCGCGGTCGCAGAGGCCTTCCACTCCGCGCTCGATGCCGTCGCTGCCATCCCGGCGTTCACCATCGCGGCGGTGTCGGGCTACGCCCTCGGGGGCGGATGCGAACTGGCGTTGGCGTGCGACTACCGCATCGCCTCCGAGAAGGCGGTGTTCGGTCAGCCCGAGATTCTGCTCGGCATCATCCCCGGAGGCGGGGGAACCCAGCGCCTGCCCCGCACGGTGGGTGCGAGCCGCGCCAAGGAACTGATGCTCACGGGGCGCCAGGTGCGCGCCGAGGAGGCCCTCGCCATCGGACTCGCCGACGAGATCGCGGCCCCCGAGGCGCTCATGACGCGCGCACTCGAACTCGCCGGCACCATTGCGTCCGGACCCCGGGTGGCCGCACGACTCGTCAAGCGCGCCGTCGACGAGGGTCTGGCACTGGGTCTCTCCCAAGGCCTGATGCTCGAGCGCGCCCTTTTCACCGAGGTGTTCGGCACCGCAGACGCGGCAACGGGTGTGGCGAGCTTCCGGGAGAACGGCCCGGGCAAGGCCCGGTTCGAGGGAAGGTGATTCTCCGGCGTCTCCGGGCCCCCGATGCCCGGCGGTTCGTCGGCGCCTCGCTCGCCGTGGGCGCGGCCTTCGTCGTGTTCGGTCTGTCGTTCGGCGTGCTGGCGGTGACCGCGGGTGCGAGCGTGCTGCAGGCCGCGGTGATGTCGCTCCTCGTCTACACCGGCGCCTCCCAGATGTCAGCCGTCTCCGTGGTCGCGGCCGGCGGCTCCTTCGGGGCGGCGTTCGGCGGGGCTGCCCTTCTCGCTGCCCGCAACGCCGTCTACGGCGTCGCCCTCTCGCCCGTCCTCGGACGCGGTCGATTGCGCCGCCTCGTGGGAGCGCATTTCGTCATCGACGAGACAACGGCCATCTCCACCGCCGAGTCCGATCCCGCACTGCGCGAGACCGCGTTCTGGGTGTCGGGTCCGATCCTCTACGCCGCCTGGTGTTCAGGGACCCTGCTCGGGGCTCTGCTCGGCTCGAACATCGACCCCGCCACTTTCGGTCTCGACGCGGCCTTCCCCGTCATGTTCACCGCCATGCTCGTGCCCCACCTGCGCACCCGGCGTGGGCGGCGGGCGGCGGCGTTCGGTGGCGTCGTCACCGTGGCGCTCGCACCGTTCATGCCGGTGGGACTGCCCGTGCTCGTGGCCGCCTTCGGAATCCTGTTCGGTGTTTCACCGTTGCAATCGGATGAGGGCCCGGCTCTGGCGGCCTCGCCGACGGACGGTGCGCCGTGACCTGGACGCTCATCCTCGCTCTGGCGGCCACGGCCTGGGGCTTCAAGGCCCTCGGTGCGCTCGTGGTCGGGGGCCGCACCATGCCCGACGTCGTGCAACGGTGTCTGCTGCTCATCCCCGCCGCTCTGCTCGCCGGGCTCATCACGAAGGACACGTTCACCTCGGGCACCCAGATCGTGCTGGATGCGCGCGCGGCCGGGCTCGCGGCCGCGGTGCTCGCAACCTGGCGGCGTCTGCCGTTCGCAATCGTCATCGTGACAGGAGTGGGCACGACGGCGCTGCTACGCGCCTTCGCGTGAGGGGCGGGGTCAGCGGCCCGATTCGACGATGCGCTTCAGGGCGCGCAGATTGCGTCGCCACACGAACCGCAGAACCGTCTTGCCGGCGACGAACGCCCCGAGCGGTCCGGCCAGCCACCACGGGAACTCGAGGTTCTCCTCCCAGATGAAGCGGCTGCGACCGTCGTCGATCGCCTCGATGAAGAAATCACCCGACCCGGTCACGAGGCCGGTGTGTCGCACGCCCATGCGGCGGGCGGGTTCCCAGGCGGTGATCGTCATCTCGTCGACGAGGGAGAAGGGTCCGATGCGCGTGTCGCAGAGGAACACGGTTCCCGTGCCGCGGCGCTGCTCGCCGACGAAACGGATGGCGACGGCGTCGGACATCCACTCGACGTGGTTCTCCACCGGCTCGACGACCTCCCAGATGCGCTCGGGGGTGGCGTCGATGTCGACGTGGACGCGGACGCCCGAGACGGTCATGCCGACACCACGGCGGAGCGCAGCTGCCCGGCTGCGGTCTCGGGGGCGACGATGTTGAGCATGACGCCCGTGCCGCGCTCGAAACCCGCCGCGGTGGTCAGTTTGGGCCAGAGGTGGACGTGCCAGTGGTATGCGCCGGCGTGGTGCGCCGGGGCGGTGTGGAAGACGAGGTTGTAGGCGATGTCGCCGAGCACGCCGTTCAAGAGACGCAGCGAATCGCGCACCGCGATGCCGACGCCCGTGAGCGCGTCGGGGGAGGAGTCGGTGAGGTGGCAGTCGTGATGCCGCGGCATGATGAGCAGCTCGTACGGGCTCGAGCTCCAGAAGGGGCACACCACCAGGGCGTGCTCGTTGTCGAGGACGAACCGCTCGCTGCCGGACTCGGCCTCGCACGTCGCGCACACGATGCATCCGCCCTTGAACCTCTCGAAGGCGCGCTCCTCCTCGAGGATCTCGCCCGGCACGAAGGGCAGACCGAGCAGCTGTCCGTGGGGATGCGACATCGATGCACCGGCCTCCCGACCGTGGTTGACGATGGCCTGGGTGTAGCGGATGTTGGGCTCGTGGGCGTGGGCCTCGAACCGTGCGCGCAGGGTGGACATGAGCTCGGCCATGGTCGCGTCGTCGAAGAGGTCGATGCGCGAGGCGTGCTCGGGGGTGAAGACGAACACCTCGTGGGTGCCGCTGGCCTCGGCCATCACGTGCACGGGTCCGAGGTTGCGCACCGCGAGCGACTCCTCGCCCTCGAAGGCCGGGTAACGGTTCGGCAGGACGCGCATCGACCAGTTGCCGTCGGCATCTGTCGTCTCGGCGAGGGGTGTGTCGTCGGTGGACGCACCGGGGCAGAAGGGACACTCGCGTTCGGGACCGGTCTCGACCAACGGGGCACGAGGGGCGAAATCGGACTGTCGCTGCGCCCGGTCGGGGACCACCGTGACCCAGCGGTTGGTGAGGAGGTTGAGGCGAAGTTGGCTCACTGGTTCTTCAGGATACGACGCGGGCACCCGCTTCGTGGGGAGCCGTGTGTCGCATCTGCACGACCATCCGCTCGGAGGAATCATCGAAGGGGGAGCCCGCGCCGTCGGACCACAGGGACGACACGGCGAGTCCAACCGTCGCGGCGACAGCGGCGATCTCGCCCGGTGTCCACCATCTCACCGACCAGGGCCGGAGCCGCGGGAGGGCACCGTCGGCCAGTTCGACGAACTGGCCGAGAATGCGCCGGGACGAGGTGTCGAGCCGGGAGACCGACAACACGACGCGGTCGGCGGTCAGGGACCGCACGCCCACGTGGTCGGCCGATCCGCCCCGGGGCACGACCGCATCGAAGAGGAACGTGCCGTTCCCGGCGAGGGCCCCGCACACGAGGCCGAGGCTCGCGGCGAGCGCGGCGTCATCGGGGAGATTGAAGAAGGTGTTCCATCCGGCGAACACGAGGTCGAAGGGGCCTTCCGGGAGGGCGACGGAGAAGTCCCCTTCGAGAAGTGTCGCCCGATCCGCGAGGCGCGACCGGGCCCGGGCGAGCATCGAAGGAGAGGAGTCGATGCCGACGAGATCGTCGGCGGCATCGGGGCGCAGAGCGGCGAGCGCGTCGAGCATCCGTCCGGTCCCGACGCCGAGTTCGAGCACCCGCGACGGGCGCGACGGCAGCAGAGCGGCGAGTGTCCGGACGACGTCGCCGTCACCGAGGTCGGCGTACCAGTCGTCGTAGACGTCGGCGAAGGCCTCTCCGTAGGAGGATGGGCCGAACCCCGGCAGTCCGAAGCGGCGGTCGTCGTCCACCGCCTCAGTCCACCACGACCGAGCCGGAGCGGGGGCATCGGTAGCCTGACGCCATGTCGGGAGGTGCAACAGCAGAGGTGCGCGCGTACCTCGATCATGCCGCCACCTCGCCCCTGCGC
>JAULXU010000151.1:0-742 GCA_032118285.1 Ilumatobacteraceae bacterium | reverse complement strand
CTGCGCTCCGAGGCCCGCGCGGCCATGGAGCCCTTCGGCGACGCGGTGTTCGCGAATCCCTCCGGCGCCCATCGGTCCGCCCGCGAGGCGAGGCGCGCCGTCGACGAGGCCCGCGACGAGCTCGCCGCTCTCGTCGGTTGCGCCCCGGGCGAGGTGGTGTTCACGAGCGGGGGCACGGAGGCCGACAACGCCGCCGTGCTCGGTGCGGTGCGTCGTCACGGCGGCCCGGCCGTGTGTCCGGCCAGCGAGCACCATGCCGTTCTCCACTGCGTCGAGCACACGGGCGGTGTGGTCACGGGCGTGGACTCCCTCGGCAGGACCGATCCGGGTCAGCTGGCCGCGGTGCTCGCCGACGTCGCGGGTCCGGCGGTGGTGTCGGTGATGGCGGTGAACAACGAGACCGGCGTCGTGAACGACCTGGAGGCGGTGTCGACCGCTGTTCGCCGCGCGGCACCGGGTGCGGTGCTGCACACGGACGCCGTACAGGCGGCGTGTTGGCTCGATCTGCGCGGCTTGTGGCCCCACGTCGATGCCCTCTCGCTCTCCTCGCACAAGTTCGGCGGCCCGAAGGGAGCCGGCGTCCTCGTCGTGCGCGACGGCGTGCGCCTCGAGCCGTTGCTGATGGGCGGCGGCCAGGAGCGGGACCGGCGCAGCGGCACCCTCAATGTGGCAGGCATCGTCGGCACCGCCGTGGCCCTGCGCGAGACGGACCGTCATCGCGCCGGGGAATGCGACCGCATCG
>JAULXU010000150.1:0-5316 GCA_032118285.1 Ilumatobacteraceae bacterium | reverse complement strand
CGCGTCTCGCATCGGGCGCGGCGGCGGCGATGCGTCCGCCGTGGGATCGCCACACGTTGTCGCTCGCGAGGATCGCCCGCACATCGGCCATCACCCCACACTAGGTACGCAGCCGGAGGGGACGCGTCCCCGGACGGGCGGTACGGTCGGGGCATGCGCCCGGTCACCGCAATCGCCGTGATCGCCCTGGCCCTGTCGGGCAGTGTGCAGGCCTCGGACACCGTGGCGGTGATCGAGTCGGTCGTTCCCTCCCTCCCGGCCGGCGTGGAGGTCGGCGTGGTGGGGGCCGATTCGTCCCTCCGCGTGCGGGCCCGCGGTCACGCGGTCGAGGTGAGGGGATACGAGGACGAGCCGTATCTGCGCATCGACGCCGATGGCTCGGCGTGGATCAACGGCGCCTCGGTGAGCGCGGCTCTCAACGAGGATCGATACGGCTCGGATGCCGAGCCGCAGCTGCCGTCGGCCGAACCCGCGTGGCGTCGGACGCGTCCCGACGCGACGCTGATGTGGCACGACCACCGGGTGCACTGGATGTCGCGCTCCGAACCGCCCGTGCTCGACGACGAGGGACGCGTTCTCGAGTTCGCCGTACCCATCGTGGTGGATGGCATCGTGCACACGGTGGCCGGCACCCTCTTCCTGCGACCCGATGCGTCGGCTGCCTGGTGGTCGGGGGCGCTCCTCGCCGCGTTCGTCGCGGCGGCGCTGCGCCGTCGCGACGCCCTGACGAGGGTCGTGTCGATCGGTCTCGCCGCGTCCGGTTTCGCCGTCGGCACGGCACAGTGGTTCTCGCTGCCCGACGGTGCGCGCATCGCGCCGGTGCTGGCCGGATTCGCGGCTCTGGCACTCGTGCTCGCCGCCGCGACGCTTCTTCCTGCCGTTCGGCGCGCGCCCGACATCGGTGCGGCGGTTCTCGCCGGTGCGGGTGCGTCGTTCCTGGTCGGCGCGCTGCTCTGCAGCGAGCAGGTGCGCTCGGCCTGGGTTCCCGGCAACGCACCGCTGGCGCGCGTTCTCGTTCCGGTGATGCTCGGGTGGGGAGTCGCAACCGTCGTCAATTCGGTGCTGGCCATCATGCGACCGCGTCCGTCGGCGACTACCTGACGCCGGCCGTTCGGGCCGGGAGACGTCTCAGACCGAGAGAAGGTCGCGCGCGCCGGTGTCCGAGGACGGGTGGCGCAGTTTGCTCATGGCGCGCGCCTCGATCTGACGGATGCGCTCGCGGGTGAGGTTGAAATGCTCGCCCACTTCCTCGAGGGTGCGGGGCTCGCCGTTGCCGTCGAGACCGAAACGGAGCCGCAGAATCTCGCGCTCGCGCTCGTCGAGGGGGGCGAGCAGCCGTTGGATCTCCTCGGGCAGCAGGGCGGTGGCGGCCACCTCGAAGGGCTCCTCGGCCGAGCGGTCCTCGACCACGTCCCCGAGTTCGGCGTCGCCGTCCTCGCGCAACGGCTCGGACAGGGACAGGGGCTCGGCGGCGAAGCGCAGGGCCTCGGTGACCTTGTCCTCGGGCATCTCCACTTCGGCGGCCAGTTCGGACAGCGTCGCGGGGCGACCGAACTTCAGCTCGAGGCGCGAGCGCGCCTTCTGCAGGCGAGCGAGCGTGTCGCCGGCATGGACGGGCAGGCGGATGGTGCGCCCCGTGTTGGCGATGCCGCGGGTGATGGCCTGGCGGATCCACCAGGTCGCGTAGGTGGAGAACTTGAAGCCCTTGCGCCAGTCGAACTTCTCGACCGCGTGCATGAGACCGAGGTTGCCCTCCTGGATGAGGTCGAGAAGAGGGAGACCGGAAGCCTGGTACTTCTTGGCGATGGAGACCACCAGGCGGAGGTTCGACTGAACGAACGTGCGCTCGGCAATCTCGCCCTCCCGGGCCAGCTTGCGCAGTTCGCGCCGACGGGTGGCCGAGAGGTTCTTCGTGTTCTCCAGCTCGGTGCCGGCTTCCTTGCCGGTCTCGATGGCCTTGGCCAGGCGGACCTCGTCGTCCTTCGTGAGCAGGGTGTACTGACCGATTCCGGTGAGGTACATCCTCACCAGGTCTTCATCGTCGCGATCCATGCGATCCTTGGCCACCCGGCGTCCTCCTTTTCGTTCCCTGGAATTACCCGAGACATGTTCCGGGACGGGTCGTTCGTCCGACTCCCCCGGTTGTGGGCAGGATACCGATGGGGTCCGCCGCGACAACCGTGTCGACGGATTCGATTGTCCACGATGTGTCCGGGTCCCGGGCTGCCCGCACGGTCACCTTCTGGCCTCCTTATGATGAACCCATGTCCAACCCGCTCCTCACCGACAAAGCCATGGGCACCGGCAACCTCGAGCGCGGCTCGGGTTCCTGGGCCCCTCCTGCTCCCGCCACCGACGGCCCCGTGAGCCGTTGGGACTCGGGGATCATGACGGTTTCGGGCACCGCGAACGCGACCATCATGCTGCTCGTGCTCATCCTCGCCACGGCGACGGTGACGTGGTTCTCCATCGACTCACCCGCCGAGGGTGGCGCCATCGTCTTCCCCACCGGGTGGGTCATCGGCGGCGTGCTCGTGGGTTTCGCCGCCGCGATGGTGGGGATGTTCTCGCCGCGCCGGGCGCGCATCGCCGCCCCTGTCTACGCACTCGCAGAGGGTGTCGTTCTCGGGGCCATCAGCCGGGCCTACTCGGTGGCCTACGAGGGGATCGTCCTTCAGGCGGTCGGAGCGACCCTCGGTGTGTTCCTCGTCATGCTCATGCTCTACCGCAGTCGCGTCATCCGGGTGACGGACAAGACCCGACGCATCGTGGTCGGGATGATGATGGGTCTTCTGGTCTTCTACGGGATCTCGCTCGTCATGGGACTCTTCGGGGCCATGCCCTCGTTCATCACCGGCGCCACCCCCATGGGCATCCTCTTCAGTGTGTTCGTCGCCGGCTTGGCGGCATTCAGCCTGGCGCTCGACTTCGACATGATCGAGCAGGGAGCGGCCAACAAGCTGCCCGCCCACATGGAGTGGTACGGCGCTCTCGCCGTGACCATCACCCTGGTGTGGCTCTACCTCGAGATCCTGCGCCTGCTGGCAAAACTGCGCGAGCACTGACCCGCACGGGGTCAATCGGCGAGACCGCCGGCGGCGACGACGAGTTCCTCGAAACGTCTCGCCACGTCCGCACCCCGGTCGCCTTCGCGGGCCGACTCGACCATCGACCGCAACAGTTCGTCCCCGTCGTTCCAGCACGCCGTTCCGTCGTCGATGACGAACTGAAGCGTTCGCACCGTGGGTGAATCCGTGAGGGGGTCGGTCATCTCCAGGTGCTCTCCGTAGGCGGCGATGAGATGCGGGACGACCACCTTGTAGTGGGCCACGACGCGCTCGAGACTCATGGCGGGGTCGCGCAGTGCGGCGAGTTCCTCGAAGAGATGGGCGGCACCGTCTCCGGATGGTCCGATGAATGAGGCTGTGTCCCGGTCCCACAACACAGGCAGGCGCTTGCGCCACAACTTGGCGTGCCAGGCGTGCAGATGCACGTGGCGACCGAACATGGCTGCCACCCGGGGTTCGGGCGACACGGTCACCCAGTCGGCGAGCACATCGTGCAGTCGGCTCTCGACCCACAGGTAGCGACCGATGCGTCGCGAGTTGTCGAGGATGCCGAAGAAACCCGGTTCGGACTCGTCGACCATGGACACGGATCAGCCGTTCGTCGGGCGCGGATTGCGGCGCGCGAGGGGATCCGTCGCGAGGATCGCCACGTCCAGTTCGGCGCCCGTGACCTCGTCGGTCCAGTACGTGCCGTCGTCGAGTCGTTCGAGGGCGGCGTCAACGTCGGCGAGCACGTGCTCGATCTCGTCGAGTTCCGCGCGGCCGTGATCGTTCCTCTGGTCCATGGCCGTTCATCGTAGGGGCGCTTGTAGCGTGGTCGCCATGCCGCATCCCTTCCCCGCCCTCGACGGTTCCGCCCCCCGCATGCAGAAGTTCCCGGACGTTCCCGAGTTCGGCATCGATCCCGCCAGGCGCTACACGGCCACCATGGAGACTTCGATGGGGACCCTCGTCATCGCCCTCGACGCGGTTCGCGCTCCCAAGACGGTGAACAACTTCGTGTTCCTCGCGGCCCACCAGTATTTCGACGGGATCATCTTCCACCGCATCATCAAGGGTTTCGTCTGTCAGGGCGGCGATCCCACCGGCACGGGCACCGGTGGACCGGGATACCGCTTCGACGACGAACTCCCGAAGGCCGGTCAGTACCAGCTCGGTTCCGTGGCCATGGCGAACGCGGGGCCGAACACGAACGGCTCCCAGTTCTTCCTCATCAGTGGCGCGTCCGGCGTCGGACTGCCGCCGCAGTACTCGTTGTTCGGCCAGATCGTGAAGGGCCTCGACGTGCTCGAGCAGATGCAGAGCGTCGAGACCGACGGCCGCGACCGTCCGCGCACCGACGTGGTCATCAACAGCGTGACCGTCTCGGTCGCCGACTGACGCGTTTGGCCGCAGAGCTGAGCCTCGCCGAGGCCAGACGGCTCGCGGTAGCCGCCCAGGGACTCGGGCGGCCCCGTCCCGCGGGGCACGTTGGACGGCGACACCTGAACCGCGTGCTCGACATCGTCGGTCCCATCCAGATCGATTCGGTGAACGTGCTCGTGCGCAGCCAGGAGCTCCCGCTCTTCTCGCGGCTGGGTCCCCACCCGCGCGACCTCATACCGGCCGCCACGGCCGACGGCGAGATGTTCGAGTACTGGTGCCACGCCGCCTCGCACCTGCCGACATCGATGCTTCCGCTCGTGCGGTATCGCATGGAGCGCGCCAGGCGCGGCGAGGTGTGGGAGGGGGTGGCCGAGACGGCGCGCAACAACCGGCGTCTCGTGAACGCCATCCGGCGTCGCATCGCCGACGAGGGTCGCCTCGTGGCCGGTGACGTGCGCACCCGCACCGGTCCGAAGGGCACGTGGTGGGACTGGGACGAGGGCAAGGCCGTGCTCGAGTGGATGTTCGCCACCGGCGAGATCACCGCTCAGCGCCGGGCGACCGATTTCGCCCGGGTCTATTGCACCTGGGAGTCGGCCCTGCCGGCGGACACCCTCGCCCTGCCGACACCGACCGAGGACGAGGCGCGCAGCGAACTGTTGGTGCGGGCGGCGCGCGGCCTCGGTGTGGCCACGGCCAAGGACCTCTTCGACTACCACCGTCAGCGCGCCCGCGAGGCGGCGCCGTTGCTCGCGGCACTCGTGGAGCAGGGGCGTCTCGTGCGCACCACGGTGGAGGGGTGGAGCGATTCCGCGTACATGGCGGCGCGCACGCGGGTTCCCGCCGCCACGGCGGCGAGGGCGCTTCTCTCTCCCTTCGATTC
>JAULXU010000149.1:0-10949 GCA_032118285.1 Ilumatobacteraceae bacterium | reverse complement strand
GAGGAGACCGAACACCACGGACGGAACGGCCGCGAGATTCATCACGTTCAGCTCGATCATCCGGTTGTACCAGCGCTCCTTGGGGGCGAATTCCTCGAGATAGATCGCCGTCCCCACCCCGAACGGGAGGCTGAGCGCCGCCGTCGTGCCGATGACCCACAGGGATCCAAAGATGGCCGATTGGATGCCGGCACGGGCGGGACGCGCCGAGGGCATGTTCTGCACGATGTCGGTGCCGAGGCGCGGGCGGGCCTCGGTGAACACGTCGACGAGGAGCGTGGCCAGCACCCCGAGACCGATTCCGATGCCGGCATACATGAAGACACGGAAGATGACGTCGCGCACGGCCTTGCCGGCATCGGGACGCGCGGCGAGAGAGACGGTCCCGTCGCTCATTCGTAGACCTCCCTGAACCTGCGCACGATGCGGATGCTGAAGATGTTGAGGACGAAGGTGATGAGGAAGAGGAGGCCCCCGACGGCGAAGATCGCCTTGTAGCCGGTGCTGCCGGTGGGCTGGTCGCCGATACCGGCGAAGCCGATGAAGCCGGCCATGGTCTGGCCCTCCTCACCGGGGTTGAAGGTGAGCTGCGCCTTCGATCCGGCTGCCAGCAGGGCGATCGTCGTCTCGCCGATGGCGCGCGATGCGGCCAGGACGATCGCGGCGACGATTCCGGAGATGGCGGCCGGGAAGACCACGCGCACCGACACCTCGCGTCGGGTGCTGCCGAGCGCGAAGGCGCCCTCGCGCAACGAGTACGGCACGGCCGACATGGCATCCTCGGCGAGGGATGCCACGGTGGGAAGAATCATGATGCCGGTGACGAGACCGGCCGCGAGGATGCTGTAGGTGCCCACCTCGCCGATGGGCCAGAGTTTCGCCACCACGTTCGGGGTGACGAAGTTGAGGGCGAAGAAGCCGAAGACCACCGTGGGGATCCCTGCGAGGACCTCGAGCACCGGCTTGATGATGCGGCGCACACGGGGTCGGGCGTACTCGCTGAGATAGAAGGCGGCGCCGAGTCCCAGTGGGATGGCGACGACCAGTGCGATCGCCGCCACCCACAGGGACCCGACCACGATGGCCCACACTCCGAACCCGCTCGGTTTGAACAGCGGCTTCCAATCTGCGCCGAGCAGGAAGTCCCGCACGGGGACCTCACGGAAGAAATCGATGGCCGGTCGCAGCAGGGAGACCACGATCAGCACCGACGTGACCACCGTGACGCCCGCCATCGCACCCAGGAGGATCCTGATGACCCTCTCCGCCGCCTGACGGCGGCGCATCGACCCGGAGGGGAGGAGGGATGCGGTGGCGGGCGCGGTCATGACGGTCAGGAGGCGACGATCTCGTCGATCTTGGCCCTCTTGGCGGTCTTCTGCGCGTCATTGAGGGGCACGTACAGGGCCTCCTCGATGATGGCGTCCTGGTTCTCGTAGACGAACTCGAGGAAAGCCTTCATCTCGGCACGGGCAGCCGCAGCCTTCTTCACGTAGATGAAGAGCGGACGGGCGAGCGGGGTGTAGTCGCCGGCCTGCACGTTCTCGATGGAGGGCTCGACACAGCCGTTGCCCGAATCGATCGCCACGGCCTTGACCTTGTCGAGGTTCTCCTCGAGGTACGAGTAGCCGAAGTAGCCGACCGCGCCCTTGTCACCGGTCACGCCGGTGATGGTGACGTTGTCGTCCTCGCTCGGGCTGTAGTCGGTGCGGCTCGCACCCTCATCGCCGTTCACCTCACCGGTGAAGTAGTCGAAGGTGCCCGAATCCGTGCCTGCCCCGAAGAGGTTGAGCTTCTGGTCGGGGAACGAGGGATCGATCTGATTCCAGTTGGTGACCTTGCCCTCGGATTCCGGCGACCACATCGTGGCGAGCTGTTCCATGGTGAGGCACGCGGCCCAGTCGTTGTCCGGGTTCACGACGACCGAGAGGGCATCGTTTGCGATCTGGATCTCGTAGAACTCGATGCCGGCGGCCGCACAGGCCTCCTTCTCGGAGTCCTTGATCGAACGCGAGGCGTTGGAGATGTCGGTCTCCCCCGCACAGAACTTCTCGAAGCCGCCGCCGGTACCGGAGGTGCCGACGGTGACGCGCACGCCCGCATTGGCGGCCTGGAAGTCCTCTGCGTAGAGGGTGAGCAACGGTGCGACCGTGCTGGATCCGTCGATGAGGATCGTGCCGGTCAGGTCACTGCCGCCCTCTCCGTTGTCAGAGCCTCCGCAGGCGGATACGGCCAGGAGGGCCGCTGCCGCGAACGCGAGGCGTCGGGTGGTGTTCTTGTTCATTTCTCCTCTTTCTCCGTGTTGGAGTTGTGTGGACGGAGGCATGATGGACCACCGTAGGAAACGAGGAGTGAACGCGTGAAACCCGCCGGGTGAACTCGGGGTGAACTTCCCCGCCGAGCCGGTCAGCCGATTTCGTAGGTGGGATCGGGAAGGTCCCACTCGAGGGTGATTCCCTCACGCTCCGCGTCGCGCAGGATTCGGGCGACGTTGCGGCGGAACTGAGGGTCCTCACGGGAGAACGGCAGAAGGACCAGCCTGGCCAGAACCCGGGCCCGGAACTCCTCGACCACGTGAGCGTCGCCCCAGTCCGCGTAGACCTCCCAATGGGGGGCGACGTGACCGAGGAAAACGATGCGGGCATGGGCCCGGGGCGGCTGGTGCACCTGGATGTCGGACATGGCTTCCTCCGGGAATGGTTGGCGTCGATCAACGGCGCACGGGGCGAGACCTCGAGGCTATCGGTGTGACCTCTGCCCCGAAGCGGGAAACAGCGCGGAAACGTGCGGGAACGGACGGAAAACCCCTGTGGACAGACGGATTCTTGACGAATCCTTGACGTGTGCATCGGGCACCGGTGCACCGCGACTGCTTGACTGGAGGTGCGGGGAACTTCCCGCCATGACTCGGCGTCACAACGGAGACACCGACCGAGAGAGCGAACCGCGAGGAGCGGGAAGCTGCGAGGAGAGCCATGAGAAAGCACATCCAATTCACCGTGGAAGTCCCGGAGAAGCCCTTCGACGACTCGCCGACCGCGTGGATGAGCGACGGAAACTGCCGAAAGTACCCGCCGGCCTTCTTCTTCCCGTCCGACGGTGTGGGCGTGGACAAGGCCCGGGCGATCTGCACGGACTGCCCCGTGACCGCCACGTGCCTCGAGTACGCGCTCACCGAGCGCATCGAGCACGGTGTGTGGGGAGGATGCAGCGAGCGCGAACGCCGCCGCATCCTCAAGCGCCGTCGCGGCCTCGTGGCCTGACGACCGCTCCTACTTCTTCGAGTCGGGCGACTCCTCGGACTTGGCCTCGTCCATCGCCTTCTTGAACTCCTTCTGGGCCGAGCCGAGGTTCTTGGCCAGTTTCGGGATTTGGCTGCCTCCGAAGAGGACGAGCACGATGAGAAGGACGATGACGACCTCCTGGCCTTGGAACAGAGCAATCATGGGCCCGACGGTATCAGGGGAGCCCGCCGCCGGGCACCCGGCCGGCGCCCGGCACCGCTTCTCGGTCCGCTAGGCAGGTGGCCCGTGCTGGAATGCGTCGTCAACGTGAGCGAGGGCCGGGACAGGGCGGTTCTCGACAAGCTGGTGGAATCCGTGGGCGCGGACCTGCTCGATCTCCACTCCGACCCGCACCACCATCGCAGCGTGTTCACCATCGTGGGCACCGACGCCCCGCGCCGCCTCGCCCGGGTGGCGACACGGGCGCTCGACCTCGGGGACCACGACGGCGTGCATCCTCGGCTCGGGGTGGTCGACGTCGTGCCCTTCGTCCCCCTGATGGGTTCGACGATGGACGAGGCCATCGGAGCCCGTGACGACTTCGCCCGTTGGGCGGCCGACGAACTGGGGGTGCCGTCGTTTCTGTACGGGCCCGAGCTCTCCCTTCCCGAGGTGCGCCGACGTGCATGGCGCGATCTCGCCCCTGCCACGGGCGGCGCCCCACATCCGACCGCCGGGGCGATGTGCTGCGGAGCCCGGACGACGCTCGTGGCCTACAACGCGTGGCTCGACGGCGCCGACCTGGCCCGGGCCAGGGAGGTTGCCGCCCTCGTGCGCGGGCCCCATCTGCGGGCGCTCGGGTTGCAGGTGGGGGACCGCGTGCAGGTGAGCATGAACCTCGTGGCCCCGGATCGACTGGGTCCGGATGCCGCCCGCGATGCGGTGGCGGCGCACGCGGCCGTGGCGGGCTGCGAACTGGTGGGCCTCATTCCCCAGACGGTGCTGGAGGACATCCCGCGCCGACGCTGGGCCGAACTGGATGTCGGCGAGGAGTCGACCATCGAATTCCGATTGGCGGCCCGTTCCCGGGCCTGACGCCTCCGACCGGAACCGTGGGGAGCGCGTGGCCCGGGATCAGCCGGCGACGACTCGACGGGTGGTCTGGGCGCGCTGGCGGCGCAGACGGCGACGCTCGCGTTCCGACAGACCGCCCCAGATGCCGAACTTCTCGCCGTTGACGAGGGCGTACTCGAGACAGTCATCGCGCACGATGCATCCCTTGCAGACTTCCTTTGCCTCGCGCGTGCTCGCACCGCGCTCGGGAAAGAAGAGATCGGGGTCGACGCCGAGGCAGTTGGCCCCGTCCTGCCAGGCGCCGTCCGGCTGTGTTCCGAGAGATTCAGTGTTCATGGGAGCGCCTCCTCAGCGCGGCCCCACTTGACCCACCGGAACCTGCCGGGGCATCAACATGCGGACCTGTAATTACAACGCTGACATTCTGGCAAAAAGGTCCGGAATCTGCAAGCCCGCCGGCAGGAAATGGACGCTCATCAATCCGGCGGTCAGGTTGTCCACAGGCGCTCGGATCAGCGGGTGCGCGAGGTGCGACGCCGGTGCTCGAGGAAATCGACGAGGACGAAACTCCCGAGCTCCTCCTTCGTGGTGAAGAATGCCCGCCCCCTGTTGATTCCCGTCATCTGCTCGATGAAACGGCGAAGCGCGGGAGTGGCGTCGAGGACGAAGGTGTTGATGCGGATGTCGTCCTTGGTGCAGCGCATCACCTCGGCGAGGGTCAGCTCCAGGGTCTCCCTGGCCGGCGGGTAGTTGAAATAAACCCTGCCGGAGGGCGTCACATGGGCCGTCGGCTCGCCGTCGGTGATCATGATGATCTGCTTCGACCCCGACTGACGGGACAGCATCCGGCGGGCCAGCATGAGGGCCTGCTGCATGTTCGTGCCTTGCACGTAGTCCCAGCTCGACTCGGGCAGTTCCTCGGGGGTGATGGGAAAAGCGGTCTCGCTGAAGCCCACGAGCCCGAGGTAGTCCCGGGGGAATCGCGAGGAGATCAGCGAGTGGAGCGCGACCGCCACCTTCTTGGCCGGAACGAAGTTGCCGCGCAGCTCCATGGAGAGCGACAGGTCGATCATGAGCACGGTGGACGACCTGGTGACGTGCTCGGTGCGTTCGATCTCGAAATCCTCCGGCGCCAGGCGCACGGGTGTGCCCGCACCCGACCGGGACACCGCATTGTGGACGGTGCGGTGCAGGTCGAGTCGGAAGGAGTCACCGTGCTCCCAGGGCTTCGTCTCGTAGTTGCGCTCGTGTCCCTCGCCCTCGCGCGGGAGACGGTGCTGGCCGAAGCGGTCCTTGTCGAGCCGGGAGAACAGTTCGCGCAGCGATGCGTTGCCCACCGCCCGCAGCCCCTTCGGGGTGAGCTCGAGCTTGCCTTCACGGCGCCGCACGTGACCGGATTCCTCGAGAAGCCGGGAGGCCTCCGCCAGGGTCTCGAGCGATCGTGCGGCCTCCTCCCCCAGGCGCCGACGCACCTGCTCGGGGTCGATCTCGGCCAGTTGCGCCGGTGTGTCGGCCGAGCGCAGCATGCCCTCCAGCTGGGACAACTCGCGCATCTCGGCGAGGGCGTCCATGGCCTCGCCCATGTCGAGGGGCATCTCGCCGCGGAAGTCGGCGGGCATCGCGCCTCCCGGAAACATCGCCTCGAGTCGCTCCGCCAGCCGGCCGGCCTGCCACTCGAGATCCATGTCGCCGAGCATCTGCCGGGAGAGCTCCTCGAGTTGGGCGCGCTGCTCGGGGGACATGGAGGCCATCAGCGAGCGCATCGCCTGCTGGCGGGCGGCCATCTGTGCGAGCAGTTCGTCGAGATCGCGCGGCTCGTCGGGGAAGAAATCCCCGAACTTCTCCATGAATTCCTCGAAACCCGGGTCCTCCCCGCGCTCGCGCCGGTCGATCATCTCGTTGAGTGCGGCGAGCATCTCCTTCATGCGTTCCAGGTCCTCGGGGCCGGCAGCCTTCATGCCCTCGCTCATGGCGTCGACGAACTGCTGCATCGCCTGCTGGCGCAGTTTCTCCATGAGTTCCTCGAAGCGACGTTCGGCCTCGGGAGAGGCAAAATCGTGGGCCTGCAGCGACTTGACCTGGCCCGGCAGGTCGTCGGGAAGCAGGTCGAGCCCGAGGTGACGCTCGGCGGCCTTCTCGCGCGCGGCGGCGGCCCGGCGCTCGTCGCCCGAATTCTCGGCCGCTGCCGCCTCGTTGTCGATGCCGAGTCTCTCCTCGGCCACGATGTCGGCCAGTGCCTCGGCGATCTCGGACCAGATTCCGTCGAGGTTCCCCGACTCTTCCAACTCGCGGCGCCGTTGCCGGAGTCGCTCGAGCATCTCCCGCAGTCCCTCGACCCTCCGACCGTCCCGGTCCTCCATCCCCTCGCGCATGAGGGCACGCAACGCCTGGTCGACGTCGCCATGGCGCATGATGTCGTCGGAGATGCCGGCGAGCACGTCCTCGGCATCCATGGAAAATCCCGTCTGGGTCCCGTCCCAGCGGGAATAGGTGAAACGCGAGGCCACGGCCGCAACCTAGTCCTCTATGTTGGGGGTCGCATGCGCGTGCCCAGGACCTTCGTTTTCGTCGACATCTCCGGATTCACCAATTTCACGACCTCCCAGGGCGACGATGCGGCGGGACGACTGCTGGCCTCGTGGAGGGCGGTCACCCGCGACGTCGCCTCCGACACGGGGGTCCGCATCGCCAAATGGCTCGGTGACGGCTGCATGGTGGTGGCCGTGGACCAGCGCGACGCCGTCACCTTCGCGCTCGAACTGCAGAAGCGTTCGGGAGCCGCCTGTGCGCCGTTGAGCATCCGCGTCGGCATGGCATCGGGACTCGCGCTCCTGTTCGAGGGCGACGACTACATCGGCACGGCGGTGAACATGGCCGCGCGCCTGTGTGACGCCGCCGAACCGCTCGAGGTGATCATCCCTGCGGAGCAGGTCGAGGACCTCCCCGAGGGTGTCGTGGCGATTCCCCACGCCCCCCTCTCGTTGCGCGGACTGCCCGAGGCCATCGAGGTGGTCACCTTGTCGGGCGAGGCGACCAACGCCGCGCGCAACGACACAGGCGAGTTGTGGACGCGCTCGCCCTTCGTTCTCTGACCGGATCCCGCGGGAGAAGGCTCCGACGTGGACCGCGTCAGAGCCGCGACGAGTAGGACGAACCGCCGGGACCCGTGGTGTCCTTGTTGAGCCTGCGCGACAGGTGCAGCCCCTCGAGGATGAACTCGACCGCGCTCGCGGTCAACGGGATCGATTCGGATCCTCCGCACAGGGCGGCGACCGGCTCGGCGAGCCCGGGAACCGACGCCGCCAGGGCGACGAGGTCGGCGGTGGGCACGTCCTCACCGACGGCGGCCACGAGACCCTCGTCGAATGCGGCAACGACGTCCTTCATGGTCTGTCCGGGGACGCGCTCACGGAAGACGGTGAGCACGGAGGCCGAGATGAGTTGCTGCAGGATGGCGGACTCGCGACCCTCCTCGAGTGCCTCGACCTCGACCTTGCCCGATGTGGACGACGCCAGCGCGTCGAGATCGCACACCCTGGGGGCCACCGTGCGCTCGCCGGACCGCAGTCCGCGACGAACGGCATTCGCCGAGAGGATCTCGTAGTTGCTCACGGAGAGCCGCACGCTCACGCCGCTGCGCTGGTTGACGTTGGCGCTCGAGCGGGCGAGGTGGGAGAAGGTCGCGATGATCTCCTCCATGAAGGCCGGCATCTCCACGACGACGTCCCCGATCGATGCCGGTCGGGCCTCCTGGCGCATGATGGCGATCTCGGTGGAGATCCGCAGCGGGTAGTGGGTGCGGATCTGGCTGCCGAAGCGGTCCTTCAGCGGCGTGATGATGCGGCCGCGGTTGGTGTAGTCCTCCGGGTTCGCGCTGGCGACGAGCATGACGTCGAGGGGCAGGCGCACCCGATGACCGCGGATCTGCACGTCGCGCTCCTCGAGCACGTTGAGGAGGCCCACCTGGATGCGCTCGGCGAGGTCCGGTAGCTCGTTGATGGCGAAGATGCCCCGGTTCGTCCGGGGAACGAGGCCGTAGTGCAACGTGAGTTCGTCCGAGAGGTAGCGACCCTCGGCCACCTTGATGGGGTCCACCTCGCCGATGAGATCGGCGATGGAGGTGTCCGGCGTGGCGAGTTTCTCGCCGAAGCGATCGTCCCGGTGCACCCAGGAGATCGGGGTGTCGTCACCGAGCGATGCCACGAGATCCCGGGCGTGGCGAGAGGCGGGCGCGTACGGGTCGTCGTTGATCTCGGAGCCCTCGACGATGGGCATCCACTCGTCGAGCAGACCGGTGAGTGAGCGGATCATTCGGGTCTTGGCCTGGCCGCGCTCGCCGAGGAACACCACGTCGTGGCCGGCGAGGATGGCGTTCTCAAGCTGGGGCATGACGGTGTCCTCGTAGCCCATCACCCCCTCGAACAGGGGACGACCGGCCTCGATGGCCGCCACGGCGTTGGCACGCATCTCCTCCTTGACGGGCCGGCTCTTCCAACCCGAGGCGCGCAGTGCGCCGAGGGTGCGGGGAAGGGAGGCCGGGGGCTCGTGAATCGTCATGGCGCGACAGTACCGCCGGTCGGATCGTCCGGGTCCATCAGGTCTCGATGTCCGCTCAGTTGCGGGCGAGATCCTTGCGGTTCGTCACCTTGGCCGCGCGGAAGTCCTTGTTCATCAGGGCGATGACATCGATGGAGATCTCCTTGGGGCAGGCCGCCTCGCACTCGCCGTGGTTCGTGCACGATCCGAAGTGCTGGTCCATCGTCTGCACCATGGCCTCGACGCGGCTCCAGCGCTCGGCCTGACCCTGGGGCAGGCGGTTCAGGTGGGAGATCTTGGCGGCGGTGAACAGGTTGGCCGCTCCGTTCGGGCAGGCCGCCACGCACGCACCGCACCCGATGCACTCGGCCGAGTCCATGGCGGCATCGGCCACGGTCTTCGGGATGGGGATGAGGTTCGCGTCCGGTGCGCCACCCGTCTCGGCGGTGATGAAGCCGCCGGACTCGATGATGCGGTCGAAGGCCGAGCGGTCGACCATCAGGTCCTTGATGATGGGGAATGCCGAGGCGCGCCACGGCTCGATGGTGATGGTGTCGCCGCTCGAAAACTTGCGCATGTGCAACTGGCAGGTGGCGGTCCCGCGCTGGGGACCGTGGGCCTGACCGTCGATCATCAGCGAGCACGTGCCGCAGATGCCCTCGCGGCAGTCGTGGTCGAAGACGACGGCCTCCTTGCCATCGCCGACGAGACGCTCGTTGAGGATGTCGAGCATCTCGAGGAACGAGGCCTCGTCGGTGATCTCCTCGACGACGTGGGTCTCGAAGCGGCCCTCGTCGGCGGGTCCGGCCTGCCGCCAGATGCGCAGGGTCAGGTTCTTCAGGGTGTTGCTCACTTGTAGCTCCTCGTCGCGAGATGAACGGCCTCGAATGTCAGGGGTTCGACGTTGAGGTTCGGCGTCATCGGGTCGCCGCCCCACTGCCACGCCGAGACGTGCGCGTAGTTCTCGTCGTCGCGCAGCGCCTCGCCGTCCTCGGTCTGGTACTCCGCACGGAAGTGGCCACCGCAGCTCTCGTTGCGGTCGAGCGCGTCGCGGCACATGAGCATCCCCAACTGGAAGAAGTCGTCCACGCGACCGGCCTTCTCGAGCGTCTGGTTGAGGGAATCCCCGGGACCGGTGACGCTGAGGTCGGTGCGGAACTCCTCGTAGAGGGCCGGCAGGTCGGTGAGGGCCTTCTCCAGCCCCTCCTTCGTGCGCTCCATGCCGCAGTACTCCCAGATGATCTTTCCCAGTTCGCGGTGGAACCAGTCCGGAGAGCGGGTTCCGCCGACCCTCAGGTAGCCGGCAAAGCGCTCGCGGGCAGCAGCCTCGGCGGCCTTGAACTCGGGATGGTCGGTTCCCGGTACGGGCTTGTTGAGCAGGGGCGCGAGTCCGTTGCCGATCGTGTACGGCAACACGAAGTACCCGTCGGCGAGACCCTGCATCAGCGCCGACGCGCCGAGGCGGTTCGCGCCGTGGTCGGAGTAGTTGGCCTCGCCTGCCGCGTAGAGGCCGGGGATGTTCGTCTGCAGTTCGTAGTCCACCCACAGACCCCCCATCGTGTAGTGGGACGCGGGATAGATGCGCATCGGCTGCTCGTAGGGGTTCTCCCCCGCGATGCGCTCGTACATGTCGAAGAGGTTCCCGTAACGCTCCTCGACGGTCTCGCGACCGAGTCGGCCGATGGCGTCGGAGAAGTCGAGGTAGACGCCGTTCTTCTTCGGCCCCACGCCCTGTCCGCGATCCACCGCGCGCTTGGCGGCGCGCGACGTGATGTCGCGCGGGGCCAGGTTGCCGAACGACGGATAGAGACGCTCGAGGTAGTAGTCGCGCTCCGACTCGGGGATGAGGTGCGCCGGACGGTCGTCCCCGGCGCGCGCGGGCACCCACACGCGTCCGTCGTTGCGCAGCGACTCCGACATCAGCGTGAGCTTCGACTGGAACTCGTCGCTCTGGGGGATGCAGGTGGGGTGGATCTGGGTGTAGCAGGGGTTCGCGAACAGGGCACCGCGACGGTGCGCCCGCCAAGCCGCGGTGACGTTCGACGCCATGGCGTTCGTCGAGAGGAAGAACACGTTGCCGTAACCGCCGGTGGCGAGCACGACGGCGTGCGCGGC
>JAULXU010000148.1:0-1839 GCA_032118285.1 Ilumatobacteraceae bacterium | reverse complement strand
TTCGGCCGAGGGCTCGCTGCACACCGACCCGCCCGCGGCGGCCACGACGCCACCCCGGTCGAGCGCCTCGGCCAGGGCCGTGCGCTCACGCGACCGGAATTCGCCCTCCCCGAGGGTCTCGATGATACGGCGCACGGTCATTCCGGCCGCCGCCTCGACCATCTCGTCGGTGTCCAGCACGCTGAGCCCGCTCGCTTCCCCCACGATCCGGGCGACGGTGGTCTTGCCCGATCCCATCATCCCCACGAGAAGCACCGTGTGCACCCGACCGGTCGGACTCACCCGGAGATGGTCCCCGTGAAGGCGTCGAAATTGCGCACCATCTCGGCGAGCGAATCTCCACCGAACTTGCGTTGTGCTTCGGCCGCGAGAACGAGTGCCACCATGCTCTCGGCGACGACCCCCATCGCGGGGACCGCGGTCACATCGGTGCGCTCCTTGAAGCTGACCGTCTCCTCCTTCGACAGGACGTCCACGGTGCCGAGCACGGGACGATTCAGGGTCGCGAGCGGCTTCATTGCGGCACGCACCACGACCGGCTCACCGTTCGTGATTCCACCCTCGGTTCCCCCGGCCCGGTCCGTCGAACGGGTGAAGCGTTCGGCCTCCGGATTCCAGGAGATGGCATCGTGGGCCGCACTTCCGGGAACGGCTGCGGTGGCGAACGCGTCGCCGATCTCCACGCCCTTCACCGCCTGAATACTCATGACCGCCATCGCGATCAGCGCGTCGATCTTCCGGTCCCAATGGACATGGCTACCGAGCCCGATCGGCACCCCGTGAGCCACCACCTCGACGATGCCTCCGAGTGAATCACCCTCCCGGGCGGCCGACTTGATGTGCTCCACCATGGCGATTTCCGTCTCCGAATCGAGCACCCTCACCTCGGAGCCGTCGATTCGCGCCAGATCGCCGGGCACCGGAACGGCGCGATCGGGAGCGGCAACTGCGCCGATGCGCACTACGTGGCTGAGGACCGAGCATCCGAGGTGCGACAGGAGCATCTTCGCGAGCGACCCCGCGGCGACACGCGCGGCGGTCTCGCGCGCACTCGCTCTCTCGAGGACGTCCCGTGCGTCGGCGAATCCGTACTTCTGCATTCCGGCGAGATCGGCATGACCGGGTCGCGGGGCGGTCAGCGGAGCAGCGGTGCGTCCCGGTTCGATTGACATCTCGGCGTGCCACTTGTCGCTGCGGAACCATTCGGAATTCTGGATCTCGATCGAGACCGGAGAGCCGAGGGTCCTGCCATGGCGCACGCCGCCCATCACGGTGACGACATCTTTCTCGAAACGCTGGCGCGGCCCGCGCCCGAATCCGATGCGCCTCCGGGCAAGTTCGTCCTCGATGTCGGACACGGCCACCGGCAGGCCGGCGGGGAGTCCCTCGACGATGACATGCAACGCCCGTCCGTGGGATTCTCCGGCGGTGAGGAACCTGAGCACGTGGCAAGGCTACTGGCGGTCCGCGAGTCGGGCCTCTGCTTCGCGCCGCATCACCGTGGCGTCGGGCATCTCCCCGAACCAGACGTATTGCTGGAGCCGGGCCTGTTCCACGAGCATCCACACACCGTCCACTCCGAGCGCCCCGACGGCCCGGGCCTCGCGCAGGAGACTCGTCTCGAGCGGGCTGTACACGGCATCGAGCACGATCAGGTCGCCGTGCAGCAGGCGGACGTCGACGGGCGTGTCCACGGTCCCCATCCCCACCGACGTTGCATTCACCAGTATCCGGGCTCCCGCCAGCGCCGAGATGTCCCCCGCGGCAACCGAGCCCTCGAGGCCGGGCACAGCCGAGAGAGCGGAGGCGGCGGCGACCGCCCGCGTGGCAGTCCGGTTG
>JAULXU010000147.1:0-7475 GCA_032118285.1 Ilumatobacteraceae bacterium | reverse complement strand
CGACCCATGTTGGGGCGCTTGCCGTGATTGGCCTTCGAGCGGCGCATCCGCGCCTTGCGCTTCTTGGTCTTCTTCGACATAGGACACGAGGCTAGCGGGACGGGTCGGCACAGACACCCCCGGATCAGCCGAGGTTGCGGCGAGACCAGGAGGATCCCCACTGATCCATGAGGTGGAGTGCCGGGAGCAGGGCCTGACCCTTGTCGGTGAGGAGGTACTCGTGACGCAAAGGACGTTCCGAGTACGGCTGCTTGTGGAGCACCCCGGAGTCGACGAGGTTGGCCAACCGGGAACTGAGGATGTTGCGCGCGATGTCGAGTTCGGCCTGGAGGGGATCGAACCGCGTCTGTCCGTCGGCGATCGCCCAGATGATGAGGGGGGTCCACCAGGCGCCCACCTCGTCGAGGGCCGCGGCCAGGCCGTGGGGCAGATGGGAAAAATCCGAGCGTTTCATATCCGAATCACACGGTACTTGCAGGGTGAAACGAGATGGGATTTACCCGTCAATCACCCTGCCCTATTTGGGAAAATGACGATCCGTCAGGGGGTGGCGCGGACCGGTTCCCCCGCCGTCACCCGAACCCTCGGCTCCTCCATCTCGATGAAGATGCACTCCCCCGGACACACATCGGCGGCCTGCACGACGTTCTGCTCGAGCCTGAGGGGGACCTCGGCCAGCGACCTGGAGCCACCCGGGTCGTTGAGCGGAGACCCGTCGATCGCCACGTAGGCGATGCCATCCTCCAGTTGCACGAAGACCTCGGGGCAGTGGTCGACGCACAGGCCGTCGCCCGTGCACAGGTCCTGATCGATCCACACCCGCACGCGGTCACGGTATCGGCGTGTCCGACGGGCTCCTAGCCTTGGACGGCGTGACAGACATCCCGACCGTGCCGCCCCTTGCTCCCCGTCGCGAGCACCGGTGGGTCCGGCCCACCGGCACCGTGGAGGACCCCTGGGCGTGGCTGCGCGACAAGGAGGATCCGGAGACCATCGCCTACCTCGAGGCGGAGAACACATGGTCCGACCGCTGGTTCGCCGCACGGACCGGCACCGTCGAGGAGCTCTACGAGGAAATCAGGTCCCGCATCGACGAGGACGACGTGTCGTGGCCGGTGCACCACCGCGGCTGGTGGTACACGAGCCGCACCGAGACCGGCAAGAACTACGCCATCCACACCCGGGGAAGCACCGTCGACACGGCCGGCGAGGACCTGCTCCTCGACGAGAACGCCGAGGCGACGGGACACGATTACTTCTCGCTCGGCGCCCTCGACGTGTCGAACGACGGACGCCTGCTGGCCTGGTCCGCCGACACCGACGGCAGCGAGCACTTCACCCTGAGGGTGCGTGACCTCTCCACGGGCGCCGACCTTTCGGACCTCATTCCCGACACGTCCTGGGGCGGCACCGCATGGTCGGCCGACGATCGGCACCTCTTCTATGTCACGTCCGACGAGGCCATGCGACCGTGGCGCGTGTGGCGTCACGAAATGGGTGCGTCCCCGTCCGCCGACGTCCTCGTGTTCGAGGAGCCCGACGAGCGGTTCTTCGTCGGTGTGGGCGCAACGAGGTCGGGTTCCCTCATCGTCGTCGAGTCGGGCAGTCGCACCTCGTCGGAATGCTGGCTCATCGACGCATCGGATGTGCTCGCGCCCGCCCGGTGCGTGGCTCCGCGTCGCGACGACGTCGAGTACCAGGTGGACGACTGGGGGGACGATCTTGCGATCGTGTCGAATCTCGACGCCATGGACTTCGCCGTTCACCTCGCGTCCCGGGACGAGCCCTCCGTCTGGCGCCCCTTCGTGACCCACGAGGAGGGAAGCCGCATCGTGCAGTTCGACTGTTTCTCGGGATTCGCCGTGATGGTGCGCTGGCAGGATGCCCAGCAGTGCGTCTCCGTGGTGCGTCGGGACGGTTCGACCTCTGCTGTCCCCGTCCTCGACGAACCCCACGACGTCGGTCTCGGCTCGAACCCCGACTGGGAGACCGACGACATCAGGCTCTCGTACCAGTCCCTCACCGTCCCGCGGACCACCGCCTCCTGGTCGCTCACCGGCGGCGAGCTCGTCACCCTGAAGCGCACCCCCACACCCAATTGCGACCTCGGGGCGTACGTCTCGCGACGCGAATGGGCCCTCGCCCCCGACGGGACCCGCGTGCCCCTCGACATCGTCCACCGCGTCGACACCCCGCTCGACGGCACCGCGCCCGTGCTGCTGTACGGATACGGCTCGTACGAGGCGTCCATGCCCCCGTGGTTCTCGGTTGCGCGCCTGTCGCTGCTCGACCGCGGCTGGGTGTGGGCGCTCGCCCATCCGCGGGGCGGAGGCGAGATGGGGCGACGCTGGTACCTCGACGGCAAGTTGCTGGCCAAGCGCAACACCTTCACCGATGTGCTCGCCTGCGCGGACCACATCGAGTCCGCCCTCATCGGGGACGGACGGCGTCTCGTGGTCCGTGGCGGGAGCGCCGGCGGTCTGCTCGTGGGCGCGTGCATCACGATGGCCCCCCATCGCTTCGCCGGGGCCGTCGCCGAGGTGCCCTTCGTGGATGTCGTCTCCACGATGAGCGATCCGAGCCTGCCCCTCACCGTCACCGAATGGGAGGAATGGGGCGATCCACGCGCCGAACCCTTCGCGTCCTACATCGAGGCGTACTCGCCCTACGACAACACCGGCGACGACCGGTATCCGATGCTCTACGTCACTGCCGGCCTCAACGATCCCCGCGTCAGCTTCCACGAACCGGCCAAATGGGTGGCGCGCCTCAGGCACGTCTCGCCGGGGACCTTCGTGCTCCTGCGCTGCGAGATGGGGGCCGGGCACGGAGGCCCGTCGGGGCGCTACGAGCAGTGGCGCGACGAGGCCCGCACGCTGACCTTCGTCCTCGCCGCCGCCGACTCCGTCAGCTGAGGGCCGCGGCGGCCGCCAACGCCCCGATGAGAGAGAGGTTGCGCAGCACGTCCCTCCATGCCGGTGGGCGCGCATTGCGCGCTCCGAAGCATGCGCACGGCGCCGAGGATCCCCTCGCCACCTGCACGGCGAGGAAAACGGTGAACACGAGGAGAAGCACCGTTGCGAGGGCCATCGGCACCGGGGCGGGTTCGGACACCACGAGCCAACCACCGAGCACCAGTTCGACGACCGGCAGTGCCGTCGCCACGGGCCCGATGACACCCTGCGCCGCGGCATCACTGCGCCAGCGTGCGAGATCGGTGAACTTCGCCGCTCCGGCATAGGCGATCACCGCTCCCACGAGGGCGCACAGCAGGCGGGCCACCACCGTTGTCACCCCTCGGGAGAGATGCCCGCGACCCTGCCGCGGAAGAACACCATCGCCGAGTCGACCGCCTCGGCCCCGGACAGGTCGTGGACCCGCCCGAGCACGAACGCATGGTCCCCGGCCGGCGTCGCGGACTCGATGGAACAGTCGATGTGGGCGGCGCATCCTTCGATCGCGGGATTGCCGAGTCCGGTCGGGGACCATCTGAGTCCCGAGAACTTGTCGTCGCCCTCCTTGGCGAAGCGCCAACAGATCTCGTCCTGACCGGCCGCCAGCACGTTGACACAGAAACGTCCCGTCGGGGAGATGGCGGCCCATGAACGGGAGCCGGTGCCGATGAAGAAGCCGACGAGGGGCGGATCGAGGGAGACAGAGACGAACGAGCCGATGGTCATTCCCCGCGGTACTCCGTCCGATCCAGTGCCCGTCACGACGACCACCGAGGTCGGGACTCGCCCGAGCACGTCGCGGAAGCGGGCGGAGTCGACGGATGCGGCCACGGGCACAGAGTAGACGCGCGAGGGCCGGGGAGGGCCGTCCTCAGAGGTCGATGCGCAGTCCCTCGCGACCCACGGTCTCGCCCCCGATCGCACTGCCTTCGCAGGTGAGCGCATCGAGCTCAGAGTCGGTGCGCGACGGATCGTGGTGATGCAGAACCAGGGTCCCCGCGCCGCACTCGCGCGCGATGAAGCGGGCGAAATCCGGCGTGCAGTGCCCCCAATGCTCCTTGTGCACGAGGTCGGCCTCGGTGTACTGGGCATCGTGGATGAGCACGTCGGCGCCATCGGCCAGTTCGTGCACCGCGTCGGGCACCATGAACGGGCCGTCGAGGGTCTGCTGGTGATCGGAGATGTAGGCGACGGATCGTCCGTCGGCTTCCACCCGATAGCCGAGGGTCGGACCCAGGTGCGGAACCAACCGGGAACGGATGTGCCACCCGTCGATCTCGACGTCGGTGTCCCCCATGTCGCGGAAGGAGAACGTCCCCGGAAAATCATCGAATGTCACGGGGAACATCGGGGGGCGCACCGCGTCGCGCATCCCGTCCTCGAACGATCCGCTCTCCTGCACCGGACCGAGCAACTCGACGTGCGATCGCGGGTTGAACAACGGCGGGAAGAAGGGGAGACCCTGGATGTGGTCCCAGTGCAGATGGGTGACGAGAGCCAGTAGGTCGAGCGGCACGCCGTCGCGTCCGAGCCACGGCGTGCCGAACGAGCGCAGGCCCGTTCCGAGGTCGAGCACGACGGGACGACGACCCGGCGACTCGAGCGCCACGCATGAGGTGTTGCCGCCGTAACGGACGGTGTCGGGCCCGCACACGGGCGAGGACCCGCGCACGCCGTGAAACGTCACGGTCACCATGTTTCTGCCCCCACCGTGCTGACGATAGGGCGCGGCGTCCGGGGAGTCCACGGGCCGCGGGCGTGACGCCCGTCGCATCCACGGGGCTACGGTTCCTCCATGGCCGACATCACCACGGGCCGGGCGGTTGCCAACGGCGTCGATTTCACCTATCTCGAGTGCGGTACCGGACCGCTCGCGCTGTGCCTGCACGGGTTCCCGGATTCCGCCCGTTCCTGGCGCCATCTGCTGCCGGCTCTCGCCGGAGCCGGCTTCCGGGCGGTCGCCCCCTTCACGCGCGGCTACCACCCCACCTCGCTCGCGCCGGACGGGATGTACCAGACCGGGGCACTGTCGGCCGATGCCAACGCCCTGCACGAAGTGCTGGGGGGCGACGGCGACGCGGTCATCATCGGGCACGATTGGGGCGCGCCCTCCGCCTACGGGGCGGCGGCGTCCGAGCCCGCGCGTTGGCGCCGAGTGGTGGGCATGTCGGTGCCGCCCGGGCCGGCGGTCGGCGCGGCCCTCGTCGGCAACCTCGACCAGATCGCGCGCAGCTGGTACATGTTCTTCTTCCAACATCCCCTCGCCGACATGGTGGTCCCCGCGAACGACCACGCGTTCATCGACAGGCTGTGGCGCGACTGGTCCCCGGGTCTCGAGGGGAGTGCCGACGCCGCACGGGCCAAGGAGTGCTTCGCCGACCCGGCCCACATGGCAGCGGCGCTCGGCTACTACCGCGCCACGCTCGGCACGGGGCCCCGAGACCCGCGCTACGACGACATCCAGGCATCCGGGTCGGGCGAGCTCGTCCAGCCGACGCTGTACCTGCACGGCAGCGAGGACGGGTGCATGGGCGTCGAAGTGGCCGAGTCCGTGCGCACGCTCAGCCCGTGGGCCGAGGTGCGCATCATCGAGGGTGCGGGCCACTTCCTCCAATTGGAGCGGCCCGACGAGGTCGCCGCGGCGGTCCTCGGATGGGTCAGTTGACCATCCGCTCCTTGCCCTCCCAATAGGGGGCGCGCAGGTCCTTCTTGAGGATCTTGCCGCTGGGGTTGCGCGGCAGGGCATCGGCCCAGTCCACGCTGGTCGGGCACTTGAACCCGGCGAGATGCTCCCTGGCGTAGGCGATGATCTCGGCCTCGCTGACCTCCACATCCTTGGCCCGCACCACGACGGCCTTGGCGGTCTCGCCCCACTTCTCGTGGGGCACGCCGATGACGGCGACGTCGGCGATGCCGGGATGACCCATGAGCACGTTCTCCACCTCGGCGGGATAGACGTTCTCGCCGCCCGACACGATCATGTCCTTCACGCGGTCGTGGATGTAGATGTATCCGTCGGCATCTGCGTACCCGGCGTCTCCCGTCTTGAACCAACCGTCCGCGGTGATCGCCTCGGCGGTCGCCGCGGGATTGTTCCAGTACCCCTTCATGACCGTGGGGGCATTCACCCAGATCTCCCCCACCTCGCCCACCGGCATGTCCGAGCCGGTCGCTCCGTCCACGATGCGGATGTTCACGCCCGGGGCGGGCCGACCGCACGAGCGCAGTCGATGCACGTTCGGACCGGTGGGGTCGTGGTCCGCCGGTTCGAGCATGGTGGTCGCGCCGGTGGTCTCGGTGAGGCCGTAGACCTGCATGAAATCGCACTTGAACTTCGCCAGGCTCTGGGTGAGCACCTCGACCGAGATGGGCGACGCGCCGTAACACATGAGCTGCATCGAGGAGAAGTCCGCCGTCTCCATCGCCGGCATCATGAGCATGAACTGCAGCAGAGCGGGGACGACGAAGCCATGGGTGATGCGGTGCTCGGCGATGAGATTGATGAGCGCGTTCGGGTCGAGCTCCCTCACCACGATCGTGGTGCATCCCTCGAATTGCCCGGCCGTCGCCCAGCCACCGCCACCGATGTGGAAGAGCGGCATCGCGGCGAGGTTCACCGAATCGGGGGAGAACTTCCACATCTGTCGTGCGGCAGGAAGGAGCGAGAAGAAGTTCGAGTTCGTGAGCATGACCCCCTTCGGACGTCCGGTCGTGCCGCTGGAGTAGAGCTGGAACGCCACATCGTCCGCCGCCGCCGCCACCCGGGGCTCGTCGGCCGACGCGGCACCGAGCCACGCCTCGTACTCGACGTCCCCTCCGTCGCCGCCGATCACGACCACGTGCCCGGCGGCGAGGTTCGGGCGAATCGCCTCGAGCACCGGCAGGAAGTCCTTGTGGACGATGAACACCTTGGCGGCGGCGTCGTTGACGATGAACTCGACTTCGGGGGCCGCCAGTCGCCAGTTGACGTCGACCGACACCGCGTTGAGGAGGGCGCATCCGTAGAACACCTCGAAGTGCTCGATGCTGTTCTTGTCGAGGAACGCGACCCGGTCCTGGGGGCCGACGCCCGCCGCCGCGAGGGCATTGGCCATCCGCCGGGACCGCTCATAGAGGTCGCCCCAGGTACGGGTGCGACTTCCCTCCCACAGCGAGATGCGGTCGGCCTGGGCGGCTCCGTGCACGCGGATGATGTCGGCGATGGTGCTCATGGTGTCGGGCATGTGACAAAAGTTACTTGGCGTATCCCCTCTACTCAACCGGTCCGGACGCTTTTCGAACGGTCGTCGAACGTGCTCCGCTACGGTTTTCCACCCATGGCCGAGCCCCGTTGTCCCGATGCCACCGATGTGGGCTCCGCCGACGGGACCCGAATCGTGGTGCACGACCTCGGCGGGGACGGTCCACCGGTCCTGCTCTCCCACGCGACGGGATTCCATGCCCACTGCCTCGCCCCACTGGCCTCCGCCCTGCCCGGACGACGGTCCTATGCCCTCGACCATCGCGGACACGGTGATGCCG
>JAULXU010000146.1:0-5209 GCA_032118285.1 Ilumatobacteraceae bacterium | reverse complement strand
ACCCATCGCGACGGCGGCGACCGATGCGCGCCACAGGGCGGAGAGGAACGACGCCCAGTGCACGGCGCGATGGGCACGGTGCAGCAACGCGAGTGCCACGACCGACGACACGATGTAGGCGATCGCGAATGCCAGGCCGAGTCCGAGCACCCCGTGGCGACCGACGAGGAGGAGGGCGAGGGCGATGTTGAGGGCGTTCTCGAACACATTCACCCAGAACGGGGTGCGGGTGTCCTCGTGGGCATAGAACCCGCGCAGGGCGAAGATGTACAACGAGAAGCCGACGAGACCCACGGAGAACCCGACGAGAGCGCGGGCGGTGTTTTCGCCGGCTGAGGCCCCGAAGTTGCCGTGCTCGAGGAGGGCCGAGATGGTGGGGCGCGCGAGGATGACCATCGCCACCGAGGCGGGCACGGTGAGAACAGAGATGAGTCGCAGGCCCGAGGACATCCAGGCGGCGAAACCCTCCGTGTCGCCCGTCCGGACCCGCCGGGTGAGCTCGGGAACGAACGTGGTGGCCACGGAAATGGCGAGGAGTCCGTGGGGCAGCATGAAGAACGTGTACGCCTTGCTGTATGCATCCTGATCCCCGCTGCCGGGTTGGGCCAGGTTCTTGATGACGACGAGGGCCACCTGGTTCGTGGCGACGTATCCGAAGGTCCACACCGAGAGCCGCACCATCGTGCGCACCGCGGGATGGCGGAAGTCCGGCCGGAAACGCAACGAGACTCCGGATGATCGGACGGCCGGGAGCAGAACGAGTGCCATGGCGGCGACTCCGCCCGTCGCCGACAGCGTGAGGAGCCAGAACAGGGTGCGGTCGGCGAGTGCGTCGTCGAGGGTGGGGGCGCCGTCGCGCAGCACGGGGATGAGGAGCAGCAGCGCGATGGTCACGATGTTCGCGAGAACCGGTGACCACGCGGCGGCAAAGAATCGACGCCGGGCATTGAGGACCGCCGAACCGAGCGCCGTGAGGCCGTAGAAGAATATCTGCACCAGAAAGATGCGGGAGAGGTCGGTGCCGACCCGCCGGTACAGGTCGGCGTCGACGCTGTCGCTCGGCGAGAGCGAGTACAGACGGAACACGAGGGGTGCGGCGATGACGGCGACGACCGTGGCGAGGACGAGGACGACGAGTGATGTCGAGATGACGGCCGTCGCGGAGTCCTCGTCACGGTCCTCGTTGAAGCGCGTGAAGAGCGGTACCAGGCTGGCCGCGAGCACGCCCCCGACGAGCAGTTCGTAGATCGAGTTGGGCGAGTTGTTCGCCCCGTCGAAGGCGTCGGCGAGGGCGGTCTGGCCGAGCACCACTCCGAGCACGACGACCCGCAGCAACCCGGTGAGCCGGGACATCGCCGTGCCGAGGGCGACGACAATGGTGTCCCGGAACATCCCGCACACACTATGGGGCGCACCCCCGCGGGGACCGTGGCCCAATGCCCCGGATCAGCGGACCCGCAAGTAGTTTGGAGTCCTTATGGCACCCCGCTTCGAATCCGTACAGGCCGTTCGTGACGGACTGAAGTCCGTCAACTACCTCGCCGACGAGGGGATCGCGGGCGTGGCCTTCCTCGCGGACCGCCTCGCCAAGCCGATCCTCGTCGAGGGTCCGGCGGGCACCGGCAAGACTCAGCTGGCCAAGAGCATCGCCGAGATGACCGGCGCACGACTCATCCGACTGCAGTGCTACGAGGGCCTCGACGAGGCCAAGGCGCTCTACGAGTGGAACTACAAGAAGCAGCTCCTGCGCATCCAGGCGGATCGGCACAGCGACACCTGGGAGGCGATCCACGACGACATCTTCGGTCCCGAGTTTCTCCTCACCCGGCCGCTCCTCGAGGCGATCACCGCCGAGGATCCCGTCGTGCTGCTCATCGACGAGGTGGACCGAGTGGAAGTGGAGACCGAGGCACTGCTGCTCGAAGTCCTCTCGGAGTACCAGGTGTCCATCCCCGAGATGGGGACGATCGAGGCCAAGCAGGTGCCGATGGTCTTCCTGACGTCGAACAACACCCGTGAACTCTCCGAGGCCCTCAAGCGTCGTTGCCTCTTCCTCCACGTCGATTACCCGGACATGGATCGCGAGAAGGAGATCATCCTCACCAAGGTCGAGGGCGTCACCGAGATGCTGGCCGACCAGATCGCCAGGATCGTGCGCACGATCCGCCAGTTGGACCTGAAGAAGTCCCCGTCGGTCTCCGAGACGCTGGATTGGGCCCGCACCCTGGTGCTCCTCGGGGTCGGTTCGATCGATGCCGAACAGGCCAAGGAGACCCTGCACATCCTGCTCAAGTACCAGTCCGACATCGCCAAGGCGGTGAAGGAACTGTCCGACGACTGATTCTCGGGCCATGATCGACCTGCTCTCGGGCTTCGTCAACGAGCTGCGCAACGCCGGGATTCCCGTGAGTCTCACGGAGAACCTGGACGCGATGAACGCCATCGCCCACATTCCTCTCGAGGACAGGGAGGCGTTCAAGTACGCGCTCGGGGCGACGATGGTCAAGAACCACTCGCACTGGCGGGCCTTCGAGACCGTCTTCGAGGTCTACTTCAGCCTGAGGGGGCCCGAGTACGCCATCACCGGCACCGAGGACGGGCTCGATGATTTCCTGCGCGACCTGCAGGACCAGATGCGCACCGGCGAGGGGAACACCGGGGGCGGGGGCATGGACCAACTCACCCCCGAGGAACTCATGAGCATCCTCATGAAGGCCCTGATGTCGGGGGACCAGGCGATGATGCGGGCGCTCGCCCGTCAGGCGGTGCAGCGCTTCGCCGGCATGGAACCGGGTCGGCCCGTGGGTGGGACGTACTACCTCTACAGGACGCTGAGGAATCTCGATCTCGACTCGATGATGGACCGCATGATGCAGGCAGGCCGGGACGAGGCCGGCGCCGAGCAGAGTCGCCTCGAGGAGCGCCTCGAGCGCGACGAGTACCAGCATCGCATCGAGCAGTTCAAGCAGGAGGTCGAGGCGGAGATCCGTCGGCGGCTCGTGGCCGACCGCGGCGCCGAGGCCATGGCCAAGACCCTGCGCAAGCCCCTCCCCGAGGACGTGGAGTTCATGCACGCCAGCCGGGACGAGATGGCGAACCTGAAGAAGGCTCTCCAGCCGCTCACCCGCAAGCTGGCGGCCAAGTTGGCTCGAAAGCGCCGCAACAAGAGGCGCGGTCCATTGGACTTTCGCGCGACCGTGCGCCACAGTCTCGCCTACGGAGGCGTGCCCGCCGAGCCGAAGTTCCGCTTCCCACGGCCGGCAAAGCCGGAACTGGTCGTGATCGCCGACATCTCCGGCAGCGTCGCCGCATTCGCCCGCTTCACTCTCATGCTCGTCTATGCGATCTCCAACCAGTTCTCCAAGGTGCGGGCCTTCGTGTTCATCGACGGAATCGACGAGGTCACGGACTACTTCAAGTCGACCGAGGACGTCTCCGTGGCCATCCAGCGCATCAATACCGAGGCCGACGTCATCTGGGTGGACGGGCACAGCGACTACGGCCACGCCTTTGAGGTCTTCTGGGAGCGCTGGGGCAGGGAAATCAACGCCAAGTCCACCGTTCTGCTCCTCGGTGATGCCCGGAACAACTACCACGCCCCACAGGCCTGGGTGGTGAAGAACATCAAGGAGAAGGCCCGCCACGTGTACTGGCTCAACCCGGAGCCGCGCTCCTACTGGAACACCGGCGACTCCATCGTCGGCGAGTACGGCGCCCATGTCGACGGCGTGTACGAGTGCCGGAACCTGCGGCAACTCGAGGCCTTCGTCGAGAAACTGGACTGAGACGGTGTCCGACACCAGGGTCGTTCTCGTGCGGCACGGGCAGTCGCGCGCCAACGTCGAGCGGTTCATCGCCGGGCCGCGATCGTGCACAGGTTTGTCCGATCTCGGCAGGCGCCAGGTGGAGGCCCTGCGCGATCGCCTGGCACGCGGCACCGAGTTCGGCGCGACGGCACTCGTGTCGAGCGGCTTCCCCCGTGCGCTCGAGACCGCGCGCATCCTCGCGCCGGCGCTCGGCAGTCTCCCCCTGGTGACCGACACCGGCTGGGGTGAGCACGACCCGGGTCCGGACTGCGACGGGATGATGTACGACGAATACGTGCACCGGTACGGGGTCCCCGACTGGGACGGCGACCCACGTGCCACCACGTATCCGGGGGGCGAGACCGTGGCCGAGTTCCACGAGCGGGTGGAACTCGCCCTCAAGCGGACGGTGCGGGAGAACGTGGGTGGCACCGTCGTCGTTTCCTGTCACGGTGGTGTCATCGATCGCGTGCTGCGCACCGTGCTCCATGGTCCCACGACGGGAAAATTCGAGTTGCACACCCTCCACGCCTCGCTCACGGAGGTCGTCCACGTGGGGGGCAGCAAGTGGCGCCTCGTCCGCTACAACGACGCCTCCCATCTCGCCGGGGCGTGACGATGCCGGCGCCGGTGTGGGTGATCGGCGGGGGCACGGCGGGGTGCACGGTTCTCGGGCGTCTCGCCGCGGCGACAGGGGCTCCACTCGTCCTCGCCGAACCCGGCCCCCTCTCGGAGCGGGACGACGAGCCGGGGTTCTGCGGTCCCGCGGAGGATGCGCGACTCGTGCGCACTCGACAGGTGT
The DNA here is from genome assembly GCA_032118285.1 of Ilumatobacteraceae bacterium. Classification (GTDB taxonomy): domain Bacteria; phylum Actinomycetota; class Acidimicrobiia; order Acidimicrobiales; family Ilumatobacteraceae; genus UBA2093. Next base: position 601 of record JAULXU010000146.1, on the reverse strand, counting down.
CGGTGTGCGATGGGGGGCCGCCGTTCGATCTCCTCGAGGCGCGGGCACTCGGCGGGGGGAGCGCGGTCAACGGCATGCTCCTCACGGGGGCTGTGCCGCCGGGTCTCGAGGGGCTCACGCATCGGGCATCGGTCGACGAGGCCGGCCCGGTGGGACGGCTCCTCCTCGGCCGTGGAGGTGAGCCGGTGCGCCTGTGGTGGAACAACGGACGATGGAATCCCGGCCGCGCCGCCCACCACCTTGTGGAGGAGGGCCGGGTTGAGCGGGTGTCCGCCGAGGTGGACTCGCTCGTCATCGAGGATGGCCGGGTGCGCGCAGTGAGCGTGGGCGGGCGAACACACGCCGTGAAGGGGGTGGTGATGTGCGCGGGCGCCATCGAGACGCCTCTCCTCCTCATGCGCTCCGGTCTCGGGACGGCGATGCCCGGACTCGGCGAGGGTCTGCAGAACCACCCCGAGGTGGCGGCCGACTTCTCGGTGCCCGAGTCCTTCGGTGACGGCCACGACGCCTGCATCGCACGCGCATCCGTCACCGACAGCGGGCGGCATCTGCTCACCGTGGCCTATGAGCGCGTCCCGGGCGGGGTGCCGAAACGGGGACG
>JAULXU010000145.1:0-10687 GCA_032118285.1 Ilumatobacteraceae bacterium | reverse complement strand
CAGTACATCCAGTGGAATCTCGGCAGCACGGCCGGAACGTTCACCCGCCAGATGCAGACCGAGGTCGGTTTCGTGAGCAGCCTGCTGCCCGCCACGGGTGGCAACCTCACCCTCGCCTACACGGCTCTGGCGCTCGGCATGATGGGCGCGGTCGCGATGGCCGGTGCCCGCCGCCGCATCGACGCCTGACGCACACATCCGTCACGAAGGGCCCCGGGGGAAACCCCGGGGCCCTGTGCGTCCGCGGAAACCCCTGTGCGTTCGTGGAAACATGGTGACGTGAGCGACCTCGAAGACCTTTTCGGCTACGTCGGTGCCTGCGAGGGTGGCGATGCGCCCGAGCCCGCAGAGGTCGCACCCGACATCATCACCTTGCCGTTCTGGACGCCCCGGTTCTGTGCCCTCGTGGTGCGGGCCGCCGAGGCCACCGGCGGCTTCGCCCCGGACCCGGACGATCCCGTGCCGGGGCACGAGGTTTCCCTCGCCGCGATTGCACCCGCCCTGTATTCGCACCTGGAGAACGACATCGGTCGGCGCATGTGGCCCGCCATCAGGAGATGGTGGCCCCTCGTCGACTATCACGGTCTGCGCGATGCCTTCGTCATCAAGTATGCGATCGGCGCCCAGGAGGAACTGCGCATGCACCATGACGTGGCGCAGGTGTCGGCGAGCATCAAGCTCAACGACGAGTACGAGGGTGGCGCACTCGACTTCCCCCGGCAGGGCTGGAACACCACCGACCTCCCCGTCGGAACCCTCGTCGCGTGGCCGAGCCTCGTCACACATCCCCATGCCGGAACTTCGCTCGTGGCGGGAACGAAATACAGCCTCACCATCTGGTGCGAGCTGCCTCTCGCCTACGACTGATGCCCGTCAGCCGGGGTCGCCGGGTTCTGCTCGCCTGATGCGCAGGCTGCGGCCCTCGGCGGTGCGGCACGCCCCCGTCTCGAGGTCGAACCGCCAGCCGTGCAGCGTGCACACGAGGTCGCAACCGTCGATCTCTCCGAAGACAGCGAGATCGGCGTCGCGGTGCGGACATCGTCGCTGCACGATGTGATCCCCGATGCGCACGTCCGCCTCATCGCCGCCCGTTGCGCCGGACTTCATGAGGGCCTCGGCCTCGGTGCGATTCATCTTCTCCACCGACAACGACTTGAGGAAGCTGTAGAGGCTCTCGTTGTAGTCGCCGGCACGCCACGCCGAGAAGCGACAGCTGAGCAGCAGCGAGTTCGACCAGTCGAAAGCCCGATCGGCGATGACGCGCTCGAGCAGGTCCCGGGCGATGTCGAACCGGAATGCGAACGGCTGGTCGATTCCGCCGCGGTACTCCTCCACTCGTCCGGCGAGGAAGTCCACGTACACGCCGACGTCCGTGCTGCCGTCCGGTCGCAGGGCGTTGATGAGGCAGTTGGCCCCGATGTTGGAGCGCAGCGTGGGCGCCATGGCGAGGAGCGGCTCCCACCACAGGCGCAGGGCGCCGACGATGTCCGTGGCGGGGCGGGCCCACGAGGCGCGCTGTGCCTCGATCCAGGGCATCCAGTCCCGTTGGTACTCCCGCAGGTACGTCTCCTTGTCGGAAAAGATCCGGGTCACCTCGTCGTCGGATAGGGGCTGGGACACCGACACCGAGCCGTCCGCGATGTTGAACACCGTGCCCGGGATGGTGACGGCCACGTTGTCCTGGCCGGCCACTGTGAGGCGCCGGCGGAACTCGGTCTGGTCGGGGAAGATGCTGATCTCGTCACCCGTGATCATGTTGTTGCCCCACAGGTCGGGGTCGAGGAAGCAGGGCGGGCCGGCGGACGGCGCCACGGCCCGTGCGTCGATGGCTTCCACGTAACGCATCGCGCGGGCGAACTGGCTCTCGACCTTGGTCTCGCACAGTCTCTTCTTCTCGCCGGCATCCATGTCGTACACCATCGGGTACCAGATGGCCCCGGAGAACTGCAGCCAGTGCAGGTCGACGGGACCGTGTGCGGCGAGTTCCGCCAGGTCGTGGGTGCGGCAATCGTTCTGGTTCACGAGCCGTCCCGTGGCATCGGACACGACGATCGAGGAGTCCCCGCCGGGGCCGTCGGTGATGGAGGTCTCCACGTGGATGGCAATCGACACCCCGGGAACGATCTCTTGTTCCGCGCCGTGCGAGGTGCGGACGAAACGGCGGAACCCGAGCTTGTTGAATTCGCGCTCCAATTCCCGGGTGGGATAGTCGGGGAGCAGGACGGTGACGTCCTTGTTCATCCTCTCGGCCAGGAATGTGGTGTCGAAGTGGTCACCGTGCAGGTGGGAGACGTAGAGGAAATCGGGGTTGCAGATCTCGTCCATGAGGGTCGCATCGAGACGGTCGTTGCGGGGGAATACGAACCACGATCCGAAGAAGGCCGGCGTGAACCACGGATCACATGTGATGGTGGCGCCGGCGGCGCGGATGAGGATGCCCGCGTGGCCGATGGAGACGGCCTGCACGGGTCAGGCCTTGGGCGGGTCGATCGACTGCGTTCCGCCTGTGGAGACGTGCTCGGTCCAGGCCGAGCCGTTCCAGTAGCGCAACTCGAAACGTCCGGAAGGGTCCTTGTACCAATTGGCCGGCACGGAAGGAGCGGGGTTGGCCTGGGTCGGCGCTGCGGCGGTGGCAGGGGCAGCGGTGGAAGGAGTCGTGGCCGTGGGTGATGCATCGACGGTGGAGGTGGCCGCGACGCCGGTGGCGTTCATGCCGGGTCGGGGCGCCACGGGCACGTTGCCGGCGTGGCGGATGAACGCATGGAACCAGTGGGCACCGTCGTTCACGATCTCGACGACCTCCCAACCCTCGTGGGAGCGGCGCGTCAACTCTGCGGCGAGTTCCTGGGGGTTGCGGAACGATTCAGAGACGACGTCGTACGTGTACATGGTCCTCATCCTACTGTCCCCGGCCGTCGGGCTCGCCCGAGGGGTCCTCGGTGCGCACGAGCACGTCCACATCGGTGCCCCGCACCGGGCCGTCGTGCACCAGTCGTCCGTCGCGCAGTGCGATGACGCGACGGGCCTTCCTCACGAAGGACATTTCATGCGTGGCCACGAGAAGGGTCGATCCCGCGTCGGAGACGTCGGCGAGCAGGCCGAGCAGGGCGTCCTTGCCGGCGGCGTCGAGACCCACGAAGGGTTCGTCCACGAGCAGCACTTCGAACGGGCGCACGAACCCCAGTGCAATGGCCGACTTCTGGCGCAGGCCGCGACTGAACGTGCGCGGAAGATCGTCGGCCCGGTCCCGGAGGCCGAGTCGATCGAGCAGGTCCGCCGCCCGTGGTTCCCAGTCGGTGACGCCGTGCATGCGGGCGACGAACTCGAGGTGCTCCCACAGGCTGAGGTCGTCGTAGAAGAGAGGTTGGTCGGCGATGTAACTCACCGCGGAGCGTGCCGCCAGCGAGGCCCGCTGGGTCCCGGCAACCGTCACCATTCCCGACGACGGCTCGAGGAGTCCGGCCACGATGCGCAGAAGGGTGGTCTTGCCCGAGCCGTTGTGCCCGATGAGGGCGATTCGTTCCCCGGCGGTGACGGTGAGCGTCACCGGCTCGAGGGCGGCCGCCGCTCCGTAGTCCTTGGCGATTCCGTCGACAGCGAGCACCGTCGGCGCTGGTGCCGTGGGTCGGGCGGACTTTCGGGCACTCGATCCTCTCTTCGGCACCGTTTTCTTCATCGGCTTCTTCATCGGCTTCTTCGGTGTCGCGGCCCTCTTCGCCGGAGCCGTCTTCCTAGTGGTTGCCACGCAACATCCGTCCTTTGTCGTCGGTCGGCGCGGGTGGGGCGCCGAGGGAATCGAACCATGTGCGGATGTCGTCGCGTCGGTGCACCCATGCGACGACGAATCCGCACAGCAATGCCACCGCGAGCACGCCGCGGATTGCGGTCGGTGCCCACGCCGAAGCGTTCGCGTGTGCCTCGCGCATCACGGTGACGACGAGCGCCGTTGCCATCGCCACCGCCGGGGGCCAGGCCGTGCGCAGCACCGTCCCCATGCCGCTCACCTCGGGAGGAAGGGCCAGGCCGCGAGTCGCTCCGCTCGAGGGGTCGGGGGCTCCGGCGACGATGTTGAGGGTGGCGCCGGCAAGGCCACCGGCCACGGCACACAGCGCTCCGATGACAGCCACATGGAGCCCGGGGCGGTCGCCGGTGCCGAGCGGGGCGAGCATGGCGCCGCCGACGGCAACGAGAACGAACGGCAGTGAGGCGATCCCGGGTGCGACGAGATGGCGCACGTGCACGGCACCGCGCGCAACCGGAAGGGAGTCCCCTGTGTCGGACAGGTCCACGTGTTGCGAGAGGGGTTCGAGCAACTCCAACCCGAGCACGAAGAAGAGGCACCCGGCGACGACGACGAAGGGAACGGCACCGCGCCACACCGGCACGAGGGCGGCTCCCCCGGCGGCGGCGACGACGGTCATGCGCACCAGACGTCGTGCGGGTGTGCGCGCCAACCCGCGCATGCCGCGCACGATCACCGGGTCGCGCTGCCCTCTCTTCACCCTCAGCCACGGTGTGGGTCGGGGACGCTCCGCGGATAGTTGACGCCGCAGCAACACGACCGTGCGCAGGTCCTGCAACGTGACGGCGAAGCGGAGCTGTGACACCAGACCACCTCGAACGGCGAGTTGTTCCGCCGACATCGCGCCGACCACGGCGAATGATGCGCCGGCGAACGCGATGACTGCGACGACAGGGACAGCGTCGAGCAGGTGCGCGTCGCGGGACGCCCACAGGGCGAACGCACCGATGCGGTCGAAGGGACCCGTTCCGACCAGCGACCCTTCGAGTGCGGCGGCCTGCCACAGCACGAGTGCGCCCGACACGGTGGTGGGCACGGCGCGCGGGAGTCGCGCGGCATGGACGAGCACGGCGACGGCGACGGAGGCGACCGCGACCGTCCCGCCGGCGACACCACCCCACAGGGACCATTCGGGAAGTGCGGCGGAGCCGGGCATGCGGCGCCCGAGCAGTTGCCCCGCCACCGCTCCGACGAGGACTCCGGAAAATCCGACCGTGCGCATCCGCTGTGCGAGCGGTCGTCGCAGGGCGGCGCCGCGCGGGAGCGGGGCGAGCAGCACGTGACCCACGTCGGCGGGTTCCACCGAGATCGGTCCTCCCGCCGAGCCGCTCGTCACCCCGAGATGGAGCACGGCGGCGGCAAGGAGGCCGAGCACGCCGGGACCGTGCGTGCCGATGTCGGCCACGGTGACCGGACCGAGGGGGTCCCCGCCGGCGAGGTCGGAGAGGAAGAGCACGGCCCAGAGCCCGAGGAAGGCGGCGATGTAGACACGGTAGAGGGCCTCGAACCATTCGATGGAGGCGACCCGGTTGCGCCGGCGCCGGACCCTCATCTCGTGCAGTGCACCGGATCCCGTGCGCACATTGGTCACCCCGCCAGTCTGACACCGGCCGGAGCCATGCCGAGGGAAAGGCCCCGCGGTCGGCGAGAATGTGCGGATGGACACCGAGGCCATGGAGCTCTTCACCTCGCTCCTCGCCCTGGCCACCGGTGCGGGGGCATTCGTCATCCTCGTCGCGGCTCTCCTGGCACGGTCGGTGCCCGCGGCGCGCTCCCTCGTGGATGCGGTGCGCGAACTGGGTCTGTGGCTCATCTTCGCCGTGTCGGGCGGGGCCATGGCCGGGAGTCTGTGGTTCAGCGAAGTGGCCGACTTCGCGCCCTGCAAGTTGTGCTGGTACCAGCGCATCGCTCTCTTTTCGATCGCCATCATCTCGCTCGTGGCAGCCATTCGCCGCGACCGGCGCATCGCCCCCTACACGCTCGTGCTCGCCTCGGCGGGGGTCCTCGTGTCGACGTACCACTATCTCCTCGAATGGTTCCCGCAACTGGAGACCAACGTGTGTTCCGTGGATGTTCCCTGCACCTCGGTGTGGTTCCGCGGTTTCGGATTCGTCTCGCTCGCGCTGATGGCCGGCCTCGCCGGTCTGTTCATCATCGTCGTGTCCTCGGTGCTCGTCGCCGGGGAGAAGTCGTCCCCCCACTGAGAAAAGAGGAATCAGTCATGGCATATGCAAAGAGAGGATCCGCCGGCGGCGCCAAGGGCGGATCGGGAATGAAGAAGTCGTCGATGTGGGTGCTCATCGGCATCGGCGTCGTGGTGGTGCTCGCCGGTGTGATCGCCATCGGCGCGAGCGGTGGAGGCGACGCCGAACCCGCGGGTTCGACGATTCCCGGCCAGCCCGCCAAGTCCGAGTTCCAGGACGTGCAGACGACGGGCAATCCACTCGCACCGCCGAACGCTGATGGAACCGACCTCGAGATCGGCAGTCCTGCCCCGAGCCTGCTCGGCTACGACTCCAACGGCGCCAAGGTCGACATCGTGCCCGGCGACGGATCGGGTCCGATCATGCTCGTCTTCCTCGCGCACTGGTGCCCGCACTGCAATGCCGAGATTCCCGTGCTCATCGAATGGAAGGAGGCGGGACTCATGCCCGCCGGCATGAGGGTGGTGGGCGTCACCACGTCGTCCAACAAGCGCCAGCCGAACTGGCCGCCGTCGGAATGGCTGGAGGACAAGGGTTGGCCGTTCGAGGCCATGGCCGACACCGAGTCGAACGTGGCCGCCAATCTCTACGGCGTCACCGGCTTCCCCTTCATCGTCGTCATCGACGCCGAAGGCAGGGTGAAGGGTCGCACGTCGGGTGAGAAGGGTCTCGAGGCCCTGGCGTCCTTCGTGGACGTGGCGCTCGCGTCCTGATCGTCGAAATGGCCCGACCCGCGTCGCGGCCCCGCATCTAGCCTCCACCACGTGATCGAACGACGCCTGCGCATCGGGTTCCTCGGCCCTTTCGGAACCTTCACCGAACAGGCACTGCTCACCCAGGCCGACCTGGCGGCGGCCGAGTTGGCGCCATATCGCAGCGTGCCCGAGGTGCTCGATGCCGTCGAAGCGGGCGAGGTCGATCGTGGTTTCGTGCCGATCGAGAATTCCATCGAGGGCACGGTCAATTTCACCCAGGACGCCCTGGTGTTCGACCATGACCTGCTCATCCAGCGCGAGGTGGTGCTCGACATCGAGCACTGTCTGCTGGCCCCGCCCGGCACCGCCCTCGTCGATGTCTCGGCGGTGCACTCGATTCCCGTCGCCACGGCCCAGTGCGGGACGTGGCTGCGCACGAACCTGGCGGCCGCGGAGGTGCACCTGGCGTCGTCCACCGCCGATGCTGCGCGAACGGTGGCCGAGAGGATGGCGGGCGGCGCCCGAGACATCGCCGCGATCGCCTCGGAGAACGCCGCCCGGCTCTACGGGCTCGAGGTGCTGGCACGCGACATCGCCGACCATCGCGGCGACCAGACCCGATTCGTTCTCGTGGGCAGGGGGGACATTCCTGCTCCCACCGGCCACGATCGCACCGGCATCGTCGTGTTCCAGCGTGCCGACGAGCCGGGAAGTCTGTTGTCGATCCTGCAGGAGTTCGCCGCGCGCCGCATCAACCTGTCACTCCTCGTCTCGCGCCCCACCAAGGCGGGGGGACTGGGCGACTACTGCTTCATCATGTACGCCGATGGGCACATCGCCGACGAGCTCGTGGCCGACGCGCTGCGCGACCTGCACACCAAGCAGGGCGGAGTGAAGTTCCTCGGCTCGTATCCGGCCGCCGGTGCCCCGACCCACACCACCCGCGAGCATGCCGACGAGCGGTGGCGTCGGGCCGACGACTGGGTCGCCGAGTTGCGCGGCCGGGTGTCGGAGGGCTGACCCGTACCCGCGCCGCCGATAGCGTGGCGGGCGGAACGGTGGCAGAGCGGACAAATGCACCCGCCTTGAAAGCGGGAGGCTCACAAGGCCCGGGGGTTCGAATCCCTCCCGTTCCGCTGAAAACGGCGTCGTTGTGGGGAAATTCCTGCCAGTCGACCACCGCCCCGCCGGGGGTAGGGTGGTTTATCCCCAGGAGAGGTGCCAGAGTGGCCGAATGGGGCGCCCTGCTAAGGCGTTGTCCGCCTCAAAGCGGACCGTGGGTTCAAATCCCACCCTCTCCGCCATGACACAACGGAGGCAAGACATGAGACTTCGGAGGATTTTCGTCGTGACCGCTCTGGTCGCCGGTTCCGTGCTGTCCGTGTCGCTGTCCCCCGTCGCCCCGGCCTCGGCCGCCTGTGCCAGGACGCACCTCCTGACGAAGGGTCAGTCCCCCTGGAAGGTCGCCGAAATCGTCAAGAGGTCGACGAAGACCACGAAGGCAGTCGGGACGATCTCCAAGGAACTGCAGAAACTCAATCCGAAGTCGAGTTCGTGGGTGGCCGGGCGCAGGGTGTGCTTGCCATCGTGGGTCACGGTTGCCCCTGCGCCGCCCGCGCCTACCGGCCCACGGGTGCCCCAGGTGTCGACCGCCGTGGCGAGTGCCGTCATCCGTGACGTCTTCGGCGGTTTCGCCGCAGCCGCGGCCGGTGTGCCCGCCGAGTACGCCGACCTGTTGCCGTGGGTGGCGGTGCGCATCGCCTGGCACGAGAGCGGACTCAACAACCGCAATGTGAACGGTTCGGGCTGCTGCGTGGGTCTCTTCCAGATCAACTACTCGGCGCACGGCGGAAGTGCCTGGCTCCGCACGACCCTCGGCGTGAGGTCGAAGGAGGCCCTGAAGGATCCGACCAAGAACACTCGGGCCGCTCTTGTGCTCTTCAAAGGACGTGCCAGCCAGTGGCGTCCGGGGTCGTGGTGCGCTTGGGACTGGATCGTGCGGGAGCGTTCGTGGAAGGACGCCGTGCAGAAGTTCCCCCAGCTCGCCTTCAGCGAGGAGACCGGCCTCATCGAGGCTGAGCGGGCCACCCGGAACAAGCGACTCCTGGGTCTGTCCTGCTGACCCACGCGTCCCGCCACAAGGGTGGTTCCATGGGGAGGCTGTAGGCTCCACAGCACAATCGGCGCTCGTAGCTTAATGGATAGAGCATCTGACTACGGATCAGAAGGTTGGGGGTTCAAGTCCCTCCGAGCGCGCCAACAGGATCCTTCGCTTGCGCAAGGCTTCACGTGCCCTCGATCCGCCTCCCCGTGTGGGGAGGACCTGAGTGAGGCTCACACGACATGGTAATTGAGCCGTCAGACCTGTGGTATGCTTCGTTCGCTTCGTGACGGCATCAACGGCTCGTGCTGCTGATGAACAGCCACGAAGTGGTGCGGATCTCGACCACAGAAGGATGATGCAATGACTCCCAAGAAACTCGCCTTCGGCGGCCTTGTTCTCTCATCAGGGCTCGCCCTGATCATTTCGGCGACACCGGCATGGGCCGTCACAACGGCCTCTGTGACTGCGACATCAAGCCACTCGTTCAAGGTCGACACCATGACGACGAACAATCCCGCCTTCGTTGCATCCAACAACACCGCCGGTGACGATGGAGGTTTCCTTGCCGTCACGCCCGATGTCCTGCTGCGCGACGGAGACGACGAGGTCTATGCCTTCAACAAGACGACGCTCGATGCCGTCGGCGGGGGCCTTACTTCCTCCAACAGCAACAGTCTCTTCAGTGACCTCACGTCCGAGACTGCCTACGAGTTCATCTTTCAGAACTCCGAGGGTTACACGGGCGCATATGAGCTTGACGAAGACGGAAACCGCACCGCCACCGAGTTGACGTTCTCCGAGACCATCCCCACCGAAAACGGTGATGTCTGGGTCGCCGCCAGTGGCGCAGGCCAGGTTGCGTTCTGGAATGGGAGCGCCGGAGAGATCTGGGTCGTGTCGCTTCCGTCAGGAACCATCACCAAGGTGACAGGAAAATCGACGTTCGGTGCATACGACTTCGCCCCGAAGAACAACAGTGAGGGCACCAGTTCGCTGTTCCAGGCGGGGGTCCTCGAGTATGACTGCTCGAACTACGAGTTTCTTCTGATTGACTCCGAGACGGAGAGCATTGCTCGTTACGACAGCTCGACGAGCGCGAGAGAAGTCGTTCTCCCCGAGGAGGCCGCCAACGCAAACAACACGGACAGCGATGCCATCATGGTGTCGCCCGGGTCTGCACGGTGGTATGCCCACACGGAATTCGGAACTGCGTCGGCCTTCGGCATCGACATGGGCGACGGGCTCAGCGACGAACCGATTGTGTCCGGTGACGCCACGTTCACCAGCGAGGCCAACTGTGGTGGTTCCGCTCTGCCCGACACCGGGGTGAGCGAGTACGCGGGCATCTGGGCCGCTTCGGCTGCTCTCGTTGCCGGGCTCGGATTCGCGGGCATCTTCATGTCTCGCCGCCGCCATACGAACCTGGGGTAGACGACGACCCACCCGTAGCATTCGGCGATGACGTTGCGAATGCGACTCGCGCTCCTCGTGGGTGTGTTCGTCCTGGTGGCACCGGCGGTGGCCGCCGCGGCTGACCTGAACTGCGCCGACTTCGGCACCCGCGAGAGGGCCCAGCACGAGATCGACTCGGCCGGTCGCGACCGCCACAACCTCGACGGCGACGCCGACGGCAGGGCCTGTGAGGGCAACCCCAGTACGGGGTGGATCCCGTGGCCCGTCGCCGGTATCGCACTCGTGGCCGGTCGCTACATCGCCCGGCGCACGAAGGCCGACTATCGCCTCGTTCCCGGCGTGGAGGGCGTGTGGGCCTACTACGACTTCCCCGACGACGATGCCGTCACCAAGGTGTTCGATCGTGCCGTGCCGGTGCTGCTCGGTGCGGGGGTTCTCGCCCTGCCCCTCGTGGATCTCGTGCGCGATC
>JAULXU010000144.1:0-2684 GCA_032118285.1 Ilumatobacteraceae bacterium | reverse complement strand
ACGCCGGCGGCGGTGATGGCACAGGTGTGGTACTGACCGAGTGCGATCTGGGAGAAGGCAACGTCACCGGCCACCTTCACCATGTCGGCGACGCCGTCGGTGCCACTGGTGTTGGACGCATTACCGTCACCGAGCTGCCCGTCATCTCCGATCCCGAAGCACCACGTCTCGTCCGCGGACGTGATGGCGCACCCATGGCCGTCCTCGCCCGACGTGTTTGCAATGGCCTTCCACGCTCCCGACGGTGAAATCTGTTCGGTCGGTGTGGAGGAGTCGGCGTAGTAACCCCAGCAGAACAGTTTTGATGCGGTGGTCAGCGCACACCCGCCGTATGCGTGCATCTCCACCGTGGCGAAGGACGAGCCGTTGTCGATGGACGCAGGCGTTGATTCGCTTCCGGACGTGGTACCTCTTCCGAGTTCTCCGTACTCGTTGTATCCCCAGCAGTACACCTTGGCGTTGTCGGTGAGGGCACAGGTGTTGTACGTGCCCACCGAGATGTGGGTGAAGGTTCGGCCGGTCGGCATGTCGACAGCGACGGGCACGAGTGCGTTGTCGGTCGTGCCGTCACCGATGCCGTAGTACCCGTTGTATCCCCAGCACCACGCGGCTCCTGCTGCCGTCAGACCGCAGGAGTGGAAGTACCCGGTGCTGATCTTGGTGAAGGTGACGCCGGCGGGCATCGTGACGGGGACCGGGGCGTACTGGGTGCCGCTGTCGTCGTTGCCGAGAATTCCGGACGAGCCGTATCCCCAACACCATGCGGCACCATTGTCATCCAGTGCACAATTGAATTGATCTCCGCCCGCTTCGATCTGGGTGAAATTCCCGGCGACGGGCGCCACTTCCTGTGCAGCGGCGGGGCTGCCGGCGGTGGCGCCGAGAGCGGAGACGAACAGGGTGAGCCCCGCGAGTATCCGTCGTCGTCGGGCGACAGGGGCTGATATGAAGTTCATTGAGTATCCTCTTTCTGAGCGGCGCTTGACCGCGCCCTTGGAATACCAGATATTTCGAACCGACGACAACTTCTGGTGGCCTGTAGACGATGGGCCCACTACGGTCGAGACATGAAGATCGGCGTGCAACTCCATCCTCAGGCCACCGACGTGTCGGCACTCCGGGACGCCTGGCGGGCCGCCGATGCGATGGGTGCCGACAGCATCTGGGTGTGGGACCACTTCTACCCCCTCTACGGCGATCCCGATGCGGCCCACTTCGAGGCGTACACCCTGCTGGCGGCCATGGCCGCCGACACGAGCCGGGCTCGGCTCGGGGCACTCGTGACCTGCTACTCGTACCGCAACGCCCATCTGTTGGCCGACATGGCGCGCACAATCGACCACATCAGCGGTGGGCGGTTCATCCTGGGCCTCGGTTCGGGATGGTTCGAGCGCGACTACACCGAATACGGCTACGAGTTCGGCACGGCCGGCGGTCGTCTGCGGGCATTGCGCGACGGACTCCCCGTCGTGAAGGAGCGGCTGGCGTCGCTCAATCCGGGCCCGGTGAACGGACGCCTGCCGATCATGGTCGGAGGCTCGGGGGAGAAGGTCACCCTCCGGATCGTCGCCGAGCACGCCGACATGTTCAACACGTTCGGGCCGCCGGACAACTTCCGGCGCAAGGTCGAGGTGGTGCACCGGTGGTGTGCCGAGGTGGACAGGGACCCCGCAGAGATCGAGATGACCGTAGCCATCAACCCCGACGATCTGGAGAAGCTCGACGAATACGCCGAGGCCGGCGCCCACCACGCCATCGTGATGCTGGGTCATCCGTTCGACCTGTCCGTGGTCGAACGCCATCTGGCTCACCGCTGACCGGCACGGCGCCGACAGGAGACGCCGCCATGGCCGCCGGCAATGTCGACGAGCGCGGCTCTGCCGGCGACGTTCCGACACGTCTTGCCCGGCGCCTCGGATTCGGCGACGCGGTGATGGTCGGGCTCGGGGCGATGATCGGCGCCGGAGTGTTCGCCGTGTTCGCACCCGCGGCAGAGATCGCCGGGACGGGACTTCTCGCCGGATTGGCGATCGCGGCCTCCGTGGCGGCGTGCAATGCCTGGTCGTCGGCGCGGCTGGCGGCGGTGCACCCCCGGTCGGGCGGCACCTATGTCTACGGGCGCGAGCAGCTGGGAAACTTCTGGGGATTCCTTGCGGGGTGGGGATTCGTCGTGGGCAAAACGGCGAGTTGTGCGGCCATGGCGATCACCGTGGGTGCCTATGCCTGGCCCGGTCGCGAGAAGGTCGTCGCCGTCGCGGCGGTGGTGGTCATCGTCGCGGTCAACTATCGCGGCGTGCACAAGACGGCTCTGGCGACGCGCATCCTCGTGGTGCTCGTGCTCGGCTCGTTGACTCTCGTCGTGTTCGGCTCGCTCGCCGGCGGGTCGGTGCGCGCGGACAATCTCACCGACTGGTCGGGGAGCATCGGGCTGCGGGAGATTCTGGAATCCGCGGGCCTGTTGTTCTTCGCCTTCGCCGGCTACGCACGGCTCGCCACTCTCGGCGAGGAGGTCGTGGATCCCAGCCGCACCATCCCGAGGGCGATTCCCGTCGCGCTCGGCATCACCCTGGTGGTCTATGCGGTGGTGGCCGTTTCGGTGCTGGCGGCTCTCGGTCCGGAGCGTCTCGCCTCCGCGACGGCTCCGCTCGATGCTGCGGTGCGTTCCGGCAGTTTCGATGTGCTCT
>JAULXU010000143.1:0-3913 GCA_032118285.1 Ilumatobacteraceae bacterium | reverse complement strand
GCCCATCGGGCCCCCGGTCCGTCGAAATGCACTCCGTCCTTGGGGCGCAGTCGTATCCCCTCAACCACCGCACGGCATCCACGGGGATACTCCGGACACACCCGGGCCGCGAGGTTGATATAGGTGGCGCGGTCCGGATTCTGCCGTGCATAGTCACGGAGCAGGCTGTTGTAGTCGGCGACGCGCTCGTCGAAGGCGACGTCCTCGTGGTCGGTCTCATTGTCCGGCGCCACCGGCGCCAGCGACACGAGGAAAACGTGGGCACCCCCGGCGGCCAGGACGTCCGCGGTCTCATCGACGAGTTCGGTCATCTTCGTGCGCCAGGCATCCGAGCCGACGCGGTAGTCGACCCCGTCGACCCTCCGGTCGTAGACGTCCCAGGCCGAGATCCACACCAGGGCGCGCGACGGGTACGACGAGGCCGTGACGCGGATGAACTCCTCGTGGGCCAGGGCGCAGGGAGGGCCTTCCTTGAAGGGAAGACCCTTTCCATCTATCGGAACACCCCTCGTCATCGAGCAACCGGGCAGGGAACGGGACACGAAGGTGATCCCGAGGGCAGAGGTCTGGCTCTGCATCGCACGGGTGAGGGAGTGCGCCAACGAATCACCGGTGAGGACGAGTTGCAACACCGCGTTGTCGCCGTCCGGCAGAGGTGCACCCACATCGATCACCTCTGCGGTGGCACTGTCCAGGTATTCCGGTAGCGGGGCTGACCTGCTCGTCGTGCCGAAGACCGCACCGAGCACCATGGCCATGGACACCGAGAATGCGACGGCGGCCCGACCGCCGGTGAGCGATGCTGCCCATCCGCGCACCCTCCGGACGGGTTGCTCGATGACGAGGTACGACAGCACGGTGGTGGCGAACGTGACGCTCACGCGCAGTGCGGCCAGTGCCGGACCGTCGAGGCCCGTGGCATCGGGCGAGAGCATGATCTGCACGGGCCAATGCCACAGATACAGGCCGTAGGAGATCTGTCCGACGAGAACGGCCGGGCGCCACGAGAGCATCCGGTCGATCGCCGAACCACGGGACGTCGTCACCGCCCACAGGAGAATGGCCACGAGTGCCGAGAATCCGAGGAATCCCCCCCGGTACATGAAGGCGTCGCCATCCCCGACGGTGAAGAAGGCCCCGACCACCACGACGAGAGCGGTGATGCCGGCGAGGGAACGACCACGGACGCGCGAAGAGGACTGCACGGTGCCCCGAGGCAGGAGCACCACGGCGAGCAGGGACCCGACGACCAACTGGGCGAGACGGGTGTCGGTGCCGTAATAGGCGCGCGAGGGGTCGGCCGCGTCATGGAGGAACCACATGAGGGCCGTGGAACCGGCGATCATGGCCGTTGCCAGGACGACGAGCGGACCGCGTCGCCCGCGGGAGAGCGTGAGAACGCCCAGCACGAGGAGCGGCCACACCATGTAGAACTGCTCCTCGATCGCGAGTGACCACATGTGCCGCAGGGGGGAGGCGTCCCCGTAGGAGGCGAAGTAGGACTGGTCGGCGAGGATGAAGCGCCAGTTGGCCATGTAGCCGAGCGTGGAGAGCATGTCGTCGCGCAGGGTGCGCAGCGCAAACCGATCAAGGGTGATCGCCCCCCACACCGCCACCGTGAGGAGCACGAGAAGAATGGCCGGAGTGAGGCGCCGGATGCGACGCGACCAGAATCCGCGCAACGAGATGGTGCCGGTGCGGTCGTGTTCGGTCACGAGGAGCCGCGTGATGAGGAAGCCCGACAGGACGAAGAACAGGTCGACGCCGAGGAATCCCCCGCCGAGACCGGGCATGCCGAAGTGGTAACCGATGACCGACAGCACGGCGACGGCACGCAATCCGTCGAGAGCGGCGATGTGGGAGTCGGAGCGGGGAAGGTCGTCGGCCACCACGTGGGACATGGTACGTCCGGGGACGATTTCACCCCCTTGCCGGCGGGGGTACCGTGGGGCCTCGGCCCGGGTGGCGGAACTGGCAGACGCAGGGGGCTTAAACCCCCCGGGTGGCAACACCTTGTGGGTTCGATCCCCACCCCGGGCACCCATCGTCCGGGCGCCGAGCCCCGAACTCTGGGCGACGGCCTCAGGCGGGGGACACCTCTATCTCTGTGGCCTTCACCGACGCATGCACGGCATCACCCGGCACGAGCGAGAGTTCCTCCAGGGCCTCGACGGTGATCTCGGCGACGAGCGGGATCGGACTCTCGATGCCCACCCGTACGCGGTCGCCGAGCCGGTCCACGCCGGTGACCGTTCCCGGCCAGCAGTTCCGCGCACTGCTGTCGGCCGGGGCCGAGCGCGACACGATGATGGAGCGAGGGCGGATCACGGCCAGCGAGGGTCCGGGTGCGGCATCGGCCACCGCGATGACGGCACCGCCTTCGGCGACGAAGGTTCCTCCCTGCACCGACCCGACGAGAAGGTTCACCCCGACGAGGTCGGCCACCCAGCGGGAGCGGGGACGGGCCGTGACGTCCGCCGTGGTGCCGCTCTGCACGATCCGACCCGCCTCCATCACGGCGACCCGATCGGCGAGCATCCACGCATCGACGGGATCGTGCGTGACGAGCACGCACGCCCCGCCGAACGAATCGAGGTGGCGCCTCAGTCCGCGACGCACCTCGGCCCGGATTCCGGCGTCGAGGGCGGCGAGCGGCTCGTCGAGCAGCAGGAGCCGCGGATCCGGGGCGAGTGCGCGCGCCAGTGCGACGCGCTGCGCCTGTCCGCCGGAGAGTTCCCGCGGTCGCACGTCCTCGAAATCGGCGAGGTCGACGCGTTCCAGCCATTCGCGCGCGCGTGTCCGCGCCTCGTCCCGTGGTGTGCGACGGGCGCGCAATCCGAACGCGACGTTGTCGAGCACTCTCATCCGGTCGAAAAGGAGGTGGTCCTGGAACACCATGCCCACGGAGCGCCGATTCGGATCGAGGAAGATGCCGCGGACGGGGTCGTCGAGCACGATGCCGTCGAGCACGATGGATCCCGCGTCGAGGGGAGACAACCCCGCGAGCGTCCTCAGCGCCGTGCTCTTTCCCGCACCGTTGGGCCCGAGAAGTGCGAGAACCTCGCCGTCGGCCACATGAAGGGACGCATCGAGGTGGAGCGTGCCGCGGCGCAGGAGGAGTTCGGCCGCGAGGCTCACGACGCAGCCGATCCGGTGGAGCGCGCGCCGAACCAGTGGTCGCGCAGACCGAGGAGGACGAGAAACGACACCGTGACGAGGACCAACGAGAGGACGACGGCCTCCTCGGGGTTCGTCTCCAGCGAAAGGTACACCTCGAGGGGAAGCGTGCGCGTGGTGCCGGGAAAATTGCCGGCGAAGGTGATCGTCGCTCCGAATTCGCCGAGAGCCCGTGCCCACGACAGCACGGCACCGGCAACGAGCGCGGGGCGGACGGCGGGCAGGGTCACCCGTCGGAAGGTGAACCACCGCGAGGCGCCGAGCGTGCGTGCGGCCTCCTCGTGACGGGGATCGAGCTGGCGCAGGGCGGCCTCCAGGGTGATGACGAGGAACGGCATGGCGACGAACGTCTGGGCGATGACGACGGCCGAGGTCGTGAAGGGAATGGTGATTCCGAACCAGCGGTCGATCCACTGACCGACGAGGCCGCGCCGGCCGAGCGCGAAGAAGAGCGCCACTCCCCCCACGACCGGCGGGAGCACCATCGACATGGTGCACAGTGCTCGGATGGCGCCCCGGCCGGGGATCCGCGACCGCGCGAGAACCCAGGCGAGTGGCACGCCGAACACCACCGACAGGAGCGTGGCCCACGACGAGCACACGAGCGACAGACGCAGTGCGCTCGTCGCCGCGTCCCCACCGAGAAGGTCCCGGGCGTCGGACCACGGCGCCCGCCACAGCAATCCGAGGAGCGGCAGGGCGAAGAACGCCACGGCGACGAAGGCGAGGGCGGTCA
>JAULXU010000142.1:0-12858 GCA_032118285.1 Ilumatobacteraceae bacterium | reverse complement strand
TCCCTCGGAGCCGTCGGTCGCGTCATCGGCGTGGCGGGCACGATCGTGACCATGGCCAAGGTGGAAGTGGGAACGAACGATCCTTCGCCGCTCCACGGCATGCTCCTCACCCGCGACGCCGCCGAGGACGTGTTCCGCACCCTCGCCACCGAGAAGCCCGCCGACCTGGTGCTCAACCCCGGACTGCCATCCGATCGCGGGGACATCATCGTGGCCGGCTGCTGCATCCTCGTGGCCCTCATGCGCCGTCTCGGTCTCGACGGCATCACCGTGTCGACCCGCGGGCTCCTGTTCGGGGTCGCCGCGCGTGAAAGACTGGGGACGTGACCACGATGCACCCGGCCCGGCCGAGCAGTGCCGGGTTGCGCCTCTACGGACGGCGCGTGGTGCTGCGCCCCCTCGTCGCCCAGGACTTCGCCGACTGGAGCGAGGTCCGCCTGCGCAACGGCGAATGGCTCACGCAGTGGGAGCCGATGCGTCTTCCCCACCATCCCGACACCGAGACGAACCCCGAGATCTTCGCCGCCCGGTGCGCCGCCCGCGAGCGCGAGCGTCTCGCGGGCGGACAGTGGGCCTTCGGCATCTTCGTCGAAGGGCGCTTCGCCGGAGAGATCAACCTCAACAACGTGGTCCGCGGCGCGTTCCAGTGCGCCACCATCGGCTATTGGATCGACCGGGACCGCGCGGGGCACTCCTACATGCCCGAGGCGGTGGCCGTGACGGCTCGTTTCAGCTTCGAGGAATTGCGTCTCCACCGGCTCGAGGTCTGCGTCATCCCGCGCAACCACTCGTCGCGTCGCGTCATGGAGAAGCTCGGCATACGCGAGGAGGGCGTCGCCGAGCGGTACCTCGAGATCAACGGGACCTGGGAGGACCACGTCCGCTACGGCATCACCGTCGAGGAGTGGAACGCGACGCGGGAATGGTTCGCCGAGCATTGGCTCGGCGACTGACCGGATCTCAGGCGAGCAAGTCCCAGGCCGCCGCGCGGGCCCGTCGTCCGGCGGTGCGGCGCTTCCAGTCCTTCGTCTTCCAGTGACGGAGCCGACCGCGTCGCACCTTGGCCCGACCGCGCTCGGGATCGTGATGATGCACGGGCTTCCACGCGGGTCCCGGTTCGTCGATGTCGATCGGTGCAGTCCCCCGGCGCACGGCGTCGGCGACCTGGTGCAGTTCGCTGTTCACGCGGTGTCGTTCGTTGTGGGCGTGCGCCCTCACATCGGCCCGCGCCACCGGGGCGAGCTCGTTGTTCCGGTGTCGGCTGGACATGACGTCCCCCTCTCCGGAGCCCCCGCGAGGGCTCCTTGCGGTTCCCTTGGCGGGACCATAACGAAGGAGGTCGGGGAAGTGAAGCCCCGTGGGGCACCTACTTCTTGGAGATGCGCGCCTGCAATGCGGCGAGACGCTCGGCGAACCAGGGCTGGCGGGTGCTCCACAACTGGGGCTCGAGCTCCCGCGCGACCGCGTCGGGGTGGCTGACGACGTCGTGCATCGCCGCGATGGTCCGCTTGACCTCCACCAGCAGTTCCCGCGGAGCCGACGCCGCGCGCACGGCGAGCCGACGGGCCTCGTCGAGCAGGGCGTCATCATCCACGCAACGCCATGCCAGTCCGATGCGCTCGGCCTCTGCTCCGTCGAGGATCTCGCCGAACACGACGGTGGCCATCGTCGCCTGGGGTCCCACGGCTCGTCGCAGCATCCAGGTGTGGCCACCGCCGGGATGGATCCCGATCTGGAGGAATCGTGTGTCGAATCGCGCCGAACGACCCGCGATGCGCACGTCGCATCCCAGTGCCAGGTTCATCCCGGCCCCCACGGCCGCACCATTCACCGCGGCGATGGTGGGCAACGGGCTGCGCGCGATGCGCAGGAAGCCCTCGTAGATCACCCCGAGGCTCTCGCCCGTCGCCGTGGCGAGGTTGCCGAGGTTCGCCCCGGCACAGAACGCCGGTGCAGCTCCGGTGACGACGACCGCTCCCACGGAGGAGTCGGCTTCGAGGCGGTCCATGGCGGCGACTATCTCGTCCACCATCGGCTGGGTGAGGGTGTTGCGCTCGGAGGGGTTGTTGAGCGTGAGGACGGCCACGCCGTCGGCGATGTCGACGAGCACCAGGGACACGGCTCACGCCTCCCTGTTCGGCAGCTCGGCCGTGGCGGTGAGTTCGATCCCGCCGCGCGGTCGCTGCGTGAGCATCACGCGCACCCTGCGCGGTGCCGCCGTGGTCATGATCTCGGCGGCAATCTCGGCGGCGAGGGCCTCGGCGAAGACGGCCCTGTCGCGGAACCGCCACAGGTACAACTTGAGGCTCTTCGACTCCACGCAACGGTCGGCGGGCTCGTACTCGATGACCACGGAGGAGAGGTCGGGCTGACCCGTGACCGGGCACATCGAGGAGACCTCGTCGGTGGAGAAGCGCACGGTCGTCACATGGGCCGGGGCGGGGAAGACCTCGACATGGTCGATGGCATGGCGCACCGTGGCGCCCAGGACGGTGAGGCCGGCGGTGTCGCTCATGGAGCCAAGGCTAGGCCAGGTCGGCGGGCAGGAGGTCGACGAGAGGCACGAGCGGACGCGGACCCACGTGTTGGATCACCTCGGCCGCGGCGATGGCTCCCATTCGCGCACAGTCGGTGAGGGCGAATCCCCTCGTGAGACCTCGCAGGAACCCGGCAGCGAACAGGTCCCCCGCACCCGTGGTGTCGACCACGGTCTCAATCGGCACCGCCGGTACCGCATGCACGTCGTCGCGGGTGACGATGACCGCGCCCTTCTCGCTGCGGGTGACGGCAGCGATGTGGCAGTCCCGGCGCAACTGCTCGACGGCGGCATCGAAACGGTCCTCCTCGTAGAGCGACAGGAGTTCGTTCTCGTTGGCGAACACCAGGTCGATCTCGTCGCGCACGAGTGTCCGGAAGTCCCGGCGGTGGCGGTCCACGCAGAACGCGTCCGACAGGGTGAGGGCCACGACCCGGCCCCGAGCATGGGCCGCCGCCGCCGCGCTGCGGAAGGCCTGTTTGGCCTCGGGCCTGTCGAAGAGGTAGCCCTCCAGGTACAGCACGGCACCCGCCGTCACGATGTCCTCATGGACGTCCTCGCCGGCGAACATCGCCGACACGCCGAGGTGGGTGCTCATCGTGCGTTGGGCATCGGGGGTCACGGCGATGATGCACCGTCCCGTCGGTTCGTCCCCTCCGCGACCGGCGCGGAAGTCGACCCCGAGGGCGGCCATATCGCGGGCGAAGTCGGCGCCGAGGTCGTCGTCGGCCACCTTGCCGATGAAAGCCGTCGCGCCACCGAGGCTGGCGATCCCGGCGATCGTGTTGGCCGCCGATCCTCCGCTCGTGCGCACCCCGTCCCCGAGAGCCGCGGAGATCTCCAGTGCGCGCTCCGTGTCGACGAGTTGCATCGACCCCTTCACGAGACCCTGGGCGTCGAGGATTCCGTCGTCGACGAAGGTGATGATGTCGACGAGCGCGTTGCCCAGTCCCACGACGTCGTAGCGGATGCCCTCCCTGTCGGTGAGTCCGGGGACGTGGGCTGTGAACGGATGGCTGCGGGGCACGGTTCGCCAACCTAGTGGCGCGGGCACGGGGCCCCGCCATCCCCCGCGATTATCCTTCACCCATGAGCCACCTCTCCGATCCCCACCGGCTGCCGCGCACCGTCGTACCCTCCCGCTACGAGCTGTCGCTCTCGCCCCGACTCGACGACGCGGCATTCGGCGGGACCGTGCGCATCGAGACCGACGCGGCGACCGCGGTGGACGAGATCGTGCTCAACGCGGCCGAGATCTCGGTGTCCTCCGTCCTGGTGAACGGTTCCGAGGCCCGCTGGCACCTCGACGAGGGACTCGAGCGACTCGTCGTCGAGCGCCATGCGGCCGCCGGTCCCGTGGTGCTCGACATCGCCTTCACGGGGACCCTGAACGACAAGCTGCGGGGCTTCTACAGGTCGACCTTCACCGACGACGACGGCACCCTGCGCACCATCGCCACCACCCAGATGCAGGCCACGGACTGCCGCCGGGCGTTCCCCTGCTTCGACGAGCCCGACTTCAAGGCGGTGTTCTCGGTGGAGCTGGTGGTGGCAGACGGTCTCGTGGCGGTCTCGAACGGCCGGGAGATCTCCCGGGAATCGACCGGGGACGGCCTCGTGCGCGTCCGGTTCGCCGACACCATGCCCATGTCCACCTATCTGGTGGCCTTCGTCGTTGGCCCGCTCGAGGCGACAGACCCGGTGATGGTGAACGACGTCCCCCTGCGCATCGTGCACGTCCCCGGCAAGGCGGGACTGACCGAGTTCGGGCTGAAGGTCGGTGCCTTCGCGCTCGACTGGTTCCAGACCTACTACGGAATCCCGTATCCGGGCGACAAGGTCGACCTCATCGCCCTGCCCGACTTCGCGGCCGGCGCCATGGAGAACGTGGGGTGCATCACCTTCCGCGAGGTCCTGCTGCTCGTCGACCCCGCCACGTCGACACAGATGGAGCGCCAACTCGTCGCCGACGTCGTGGCCCACGAGCTCGCCCACATGTGGTTCGGCGACCTCGTGACCATGAAGTGGTGGAACGGCATCTGGCTCAACGAGGCATTCGCCACGTTCATGGAGATCGCCGCGTGCGACGCCTTCGCCCCGGAGTGGCACCGTTGGACCGATTTCGGCCTCGAGCGCACGGTGGCTTTCGACACCGATTCGCTCCACTCCACGCGTTCCGTCGAGTTCGAGGTGAGGTCACCCGCCGATGCCGACGCCATGTTCGACGTGCTCACGTATCAGAAGGGAGGAGCCCTCCTGCGCATGCTCGAGCAGTATCTCGGGCCGGAGCGCTTCCGTGCCGGCGTCAGCCATTACCTGCGCGTGCACTCGTACGGGAACACCGAGACGAGCGACCTGTGGGACGCCATCGAGCACGTGGTCGCCGACGACGGCGGGCCGGTCGTGCCCGTGCGCAGGCTCATGGACTCCTGGATCTGGCAACCCGGCTATCCCCTCGTGTCGGCGCGCGTGGAGGGCGACGCGCTGGTTCTGGACCAGTGCCGCTTCACCTTCGACCGCGATCCCGACGCCACCCTCTGGGTCGTGCCGGTTCACCTGCGGATCGGCGGCGACGAACACAAGGTGCTCATCGAGGGCGACGAGATGCGCGTGCCCCTGTCCGATCCCTCGGCGCCGGTGGTGGTCAACGCGGGAGGGCACGGCTTCTACCGCGTCGCCTATTCGCCCGAACTGCTCGCCCGCATCACGGGTGACACGCTCGCCTCCCTCGACACCCTCGAGCGCTACACGCTCGTGGACGATGCATGGAACGCGGTCGTCTCGGGGACGCTGTCGGTCGTCGACTTCCTCGGCTTTGCCGAGGGCTTCCGCGGCGAGCGGGATCTCGCCGTCTGGCAGTCCCTCGCCATCGCACTGCGGGGTCTCGGTCGAATCCTTCCCGAGGACCGGTGGCCCGAATGGGCCGGCGTCGTGCGCGATCTCGCCGGACCCGCCCTCGCCGAACTGGGCTTCTCACCCCGCCCCGGGGACTCCGACCTCGTTCTCAAGTTGCGCGGCCTGCTCGTGGTGCTCATCGCCGTGCTGGGCGAGGACGCAGAGATCAGGGCCACGTGTCGAAGGATCCTCTTCGAGGGATCCGAGACCGACCCCGAACTGGTCGCCGCGGCCACCACCGTGGTGGCCGCCACCGGCACGGAGGCCGACTACGAGTGGTTCCTCGCCCGCTTCCGCGACCCTGCCACGCCCCAGGAACAGATCCGCATGCTGTACGCCCTCGCCGAGTTCTCCGACCCGGCCCTCATCGCCCGCACGTGCGAACTGGCCATGGGGTCTGAGGTCAAGAGCCAGAATGCGCCGTTCCTCCTCAATCGCTGCATCGCCAACCGCCGCAACGGCGAACAAGCCTGGCGTTTCGTGCAGGAACACTGGGACGACGCGGTGGCGAGGTTCCCCGGGACCACGATCATCCGCATGGTCGAGACGGTGAAGCTTCTCAACAGCCCCGCGCTGCGCGACGAGGCCCGCGGCTTCTTCAGCGAGCACCCCATCCCCCAGGCGGGCAAGGTGCTCGATCAGGTGCTCGAGCGACAGGGCGTCAACGTCGATCTTCGCGCCCGCGAGGGTGGCGCCCTCGCCAGCCACCTGAGCAGCCTCTAGGCCGGGGCCGGTCAGCGGCTCTGTGCCCTGAGGGCTCCCTTGTCCACGAGGTCGCGCAACTCGCGCTTGAGGAACTTGCCGGCGGCGTTGCGAGGCAGGGGCTCGTTCATGATCACCACGTGGTTCGGCACCTTGAACGACGAGATCTTGCCGTCGAGGAACTTCCACAGGTCGTCGGCCGTCACCGCCACCCCGTCCTTGGGGAAGATGGCCACGGCCACCTCCTCGCCGAGGCGCTCATGGGGCACTCCGAACACCGCCGCCTCGTACACCGCGGGGTGCTCATAGATGGCGCTCTCCACCTCGGCGCAATAGATGTTCTCGCCGCCGCGCAGGATCATGTCCTTGATGCGGTCCTGCACGTAGACGAAGCCCTCCTCGTCGATGTACCCGGCGTCACCGGTGCGCAGCCATCCGTCCTGGATGACCTCGGCGGTGGCGTCGGGGCGGTTCCAGTAGCCGCGGATGAGCATGGGTCCGAAGAAGCAGATCTCGCCGCGTTCGCCGGTGGCGAGGGTGTTGCCTTCCTCGTCGCGGATCTCCACCTTCATGGGCAGGGTGGAGCGTCCGGTGCTCGTGGGCCGGTCGATGTAGTCCTGACCGTTGTTCCCCGGGCCGTAGGCGTTCGTCTCGGTCATGCCGTAGCCCAGCTGCGGCCCGCCGCCCTTGACGGTCTTGGCCACCTTGTCCACGAGCGTGGCCGGCGCCGGTGCGCCGCCGCCACCGACCGCGCGCAGCGAGGAGGTGTCGTACTTGTCGAAGTCGGGATGATTGACGAGGTCCCAACTCTGCGTGGGCACGCCCACGAAGTTCGTGATCTTCTCGTCCTGGATGATCGGCAGGGCCTTGCCGGCGTCCCACTTGTACATGATGACCAGCTTCAGGCCCACCACGAAGGAGCTGAGCATGACGGGAACACAACCCGTCACGTGGAACAGCGGCACGATGAGGATGAACGACGGCGGCAACGGATCGGCCGGCGGCGGGGAGTCGAGGCGGGCGGTGGCCACCGCCGTGCGGGCCGAGAAGGCCATGAGCGCGTTGGCGATGGCCCGGTGCGTCGACACGGCGCCTTTGGGCCGTCCGGTGGTGCCCGAGGTGTAGAGGATGGTGGCGTCGTCGTCCGGATCGATGTCGGCCAGGATCGGGCCGAGCCCCGTCTTCACCTTGTCGGCCCAGTCGTCGACGTCGGGTCCGAGCTCGCGCTCGGGCCGCACACAGAGCATCCGCACGCCCATCTTCCGGCACACCGCATGGGCCGTGTCGATGCGCTGCTGGTCCCCGATGAGCACCTTGGCACCCGAGTCCTCGAGGGCGAACTGCATCTCGTCCTCGGTCCACCAGGCGTTGAACGACACGTTGATGCCCCCCACCGACAGGATCGCCGCGAACGACATGATCCATTCCGGGTAGTTGCGCATGGCCACGGCGACGCGGTCGCCCTTCTTGATGCCGTACTCGTTCACGAGCAGATGGCACAGGCCGTCCACACGGTCCATGGCCTCGGCGAACGAGTAGCGCTCGCCCTCGTAGACGATGAAGGTCTTGTCGCCGTGACCGCGGGCCGCCTGCAGGGCCAGGGCCATGTTGGCCGGCGCGTGCTTGAACACCTGCATGGGTATTCCCCGCACCACGGCGTCCTCGAGCTCGAAGAGCGATCCCGAACCGGGGGCCAGAACGGCCTCCTGTGCTTCCAACCAGGTCATGCCCATCTTTGCCCCCGCGGGATGTCGTTCCGGTGACGGTTCACCGGAGTGGTGGAGCTGAGGGGAATTGAACCCCTGACCTCTTCATTGCGAACGAAGCGCTCTGCCAACTGAGCTACAGCCCCGCGAACGGGTTGTTCGAGGCAGTCTAGGGCTGGGGGGTGTCCGGCGGCACATCCGCTCGGGTGACGACGGCGTCAGCGCCAGGTGTAGCGACCGGCAGCCGCGCGGCGCGCGTACTCCTGGTTGCGCAACTGCACGAGGACGTAGCAGTACGCAGCCAGACCGAGGAAGGAGGCCATGAACAGATAGAGCATGGGGTTCGATCCGGTGGTGACGGCCAGGAAGAACGACAATGCCGTGGTGGCGACGAGTCCGTAGAGCACGTTCGTGCGACGCTGACGCACCACCTCGCGCGGGTCCATGTACGCCTCCTCGGCGGCCACGTGGTGTCGCCCGTGCAGATGGTGCGATCGGCGGTGGCGCGACGAACCCGTGGTGGGGTCGACGTCGTCGGCACGGGGTGCACGACGCGGGGCGGGGGCTCCGGCACGACGCTCGAGGGAGTCGCCCTCGTAGTAGCGGGGGCGGGCCATGGGGGCCGTGCGGGGGCTCGGCGCCAGAGGACGGGCCATCGAGCGCATGGGGCCCTGGGCGGTGGGGACCCGGGTGCGCTGGAGGGTGTGGAGTTGGCGCCGGAAATCAGAGACCGAGGACGACGAACCGGGGTCGAAGCGTGAACGGACGATGGGGGGAAGCAGAACTGCCATCCATGCGGCCCCCACGACGAGGAGAATCAACTTGCTCATCTACTGCGGTACACCTTGTGTTCGGGTTACTGACGTTCAACGTGAGTCGGATCCCACGCAGGTTGCGAGGGACAGTGGCATCCAAGGACGCTTCGGAAAGCCTAATGGGCATTCCGGACGGGCGCGACCCCCTGCCACCGTTCAGAGACGAGGGTCACAGGACAGCCTGACGCCCCGAAAGCGGCGAAAAACAGCCGAAAACAGGCGGAAATGGCCCGTCAACGGTCAGAGCGACGAAAATCTCCTGAAGAGCCCCCTGATTTCTCCCACAGGGCGAGGTCCCCGATGACCATGCCCCGATCGGCGCTCTTGGCCATGTCATAGAGGGTCAGAGCGGCCACGGAGCAGGCGGTGAGGGCCTCCATCTCGACTCCGGTGCGGTCCGTGGTCTCGACGACGGCCTCGATGTCCACCCGTCCCCGGCCCACCGTCACCTCGACGGCCACGGAACTCAGCGCGAGGGGGTGGCACAACGGGATGAGCTCGGCGGTGCGCTTGGCGGCTTGGATGCCCGCGATGCGCACCGCGGCCAGCACGTCGCCCTTGGGAAGAGCACCCGATGCCAGGGCCTCCGAGGTCGCCGGGGACATGGTGACCGAGCACCGTGCCACGGCGCGTCGCCGGGTGGCGTCTTTGGCTCCGACATCCACCATTCGGGCGTGACCCGCGGCATCGAGATGCGTGAAATCAGGTTCGGCCATGGCGAGAACCTAGCCAACCGAACGCGTCGGGACGGCGGGCCTGCGCCGGGGCGGGTCTCAGGCGAGCTTGAGAAAGAGCTTCTCTACCTCTTCGAGGTCGAAGCCGTCCCGGCGCGCCTTGGCCGGATCCGTGAGGCACTGTTGCAACCCGGCGGACAGCAGGCGGAACCCCACCTGATCGAGAGCGGTGCTGGCCGCCGACACCTGGGTGATGATCTCGCGGCACTCGCGCCCGTCCTCGAGCATGGTGCGTACCGCCCGCACCTGGCCCTCAATGCGCGCCAGGCGCTTCGTGAGCGCTTCCATGGTCTCGTCATCGATCTTCATCTG
Organism: Ilumatobacteraceae bacterium; assembly: GCA_032118285.1. Lineage (GTDB taxonomy): Bacteria > Actinomycetota > Acidimicrobiia > Acidimicrobiales > Ilumatobacteraceae > UBA2093. The sequence goes on along the minus strand of JAULXU010000142.1, from coordinate 3,158 downwards.
GCCTCGCCTCTCCTCCGCCTCTTCGGCGGGTGCATCGGGATACCCCTCAGGGTATCATGGGCACGTCCCCGCGGGAAAGGAATCCGTCATGATTTTCGAGCAGTTCTACCTCGAGTGCCTGTCGCATGCCTCCTACTTCATCGGCGACGAGTCGTCGAAGAAGGCGGTGGTGGTCGATCCCCAGCGGGACATCGCCCAATACCTGTCCCGAGCCGAGGAACTCGGAATGACGATCACCCACGTGCTCGAGACCCACTTCCACGCCGACTTCCTCTCGGGCCACCTCGAACTGGCCAAGGCCACCGGAGCCGTCATCGGGTACGGCTCGAAGGCCGCACCGCAGTTCCCCGCCCGCCTCTTCGAGGACGGCGAGCGCCTGGTGCTCGGCGAAGTGGTGATCGAAGCCCGTCACACCCCCGGCCACACCCCCGAGTCCACCTCCTGGGTGGTGTGGGAGCGCGAGGGCGACGACGTCCCCTACGGGGTGCTCACCGGCGACACGCTCTTCATCGGGGACGTCGGTCGACCCGACCTTCTCGTGAGCGTCGGCAAGACCGCCGACGAGCTCGGTCACATGCTCTTCGCCTCGCTGCGCGACAGGATCCTCGTGCTTCCCGACGCCACCCGCGTCTTCCCCGCCCACGGTGCGGGCAGTGCGTGCGGCAAGAACCTCTCCACCGAGACCAGTTCCACCATCGGTGAGCAGCGCCGCAACAACTACGCCCTGCAGTTCACCGACGCCGACGCCTTCGTGGCCGCGGTCACCGAGGGCCAGCCCGAGGCGCCCGGGTACTTCATCTTCGACGCCGTCCTCAACCAGAAGGACCGGGGCACTCTCGACGAGCACGCGGTGCCCGAGCAGTTCTCGATCACCCGCCTGCTGGACGCCCGCGACGCCGGGGTGCGCATCGTGGACACCCGCGACGCCCAGGCCTACGCCACCGGTCACCTGCGGGGTTCGGTCAACGTCGGCCTCGCCGGCCGCTACGCCGAGTACGCGGGCTCCGTCATCGGCCCCGACGAGGACATCGTGCTCGTCACGGATTCCGACTTCGTCCTCGAGGCCAAGGTGCGCCTCGCCCGCATCGGATACGACCGCGTCACCGGCTGGTTTCCCGTCGACGACCTCGTCGACGTGCCCGCAGAGGTCGAGCGTTCCTCGCGCCTCACCGCACCCGAGTTCGCCGCGCGGCGCGCCGGGATCGACGGCCTGCAGGTCGTGGACGTGCGCGGTGAGGGCGAGTGGCAGATCAACCACCTGGAGGGTGCCGTGCACATCCCGGTGGCCCAGATCCGCAAGCGCCTCGGCGAGCTCGACGCATCGCGACCCACCGTCGTGTACTGCGCGGGCGGCTACCGCAGTTCTCTCGCGGCCAGCGTGCTGCGCGAGGCCGGGTTCGCCGACGTGTCGGACATCATCGGCGGCTTCGAGGCCGTCCTCCTCAACGCCTGACCGCCACCGTCGACTCCGCCCGGCGCGCGAATGATGCGGGGTCAGCGGGGACGACGGTAGAGCCAGCGCGGTGCGCGCTTGCCGAGGAAGGCCGCCACTCCCTCGCGCACCTCGCCGCTGCGGTCCATCTCGGACTCGAAATGCAGGGTGGTGGCGGGCTTCACCCGGCCCTCGCGCACGGTTTCGTCCACCATCTGCTTCGTCGCCGTCTGGGTCAGTTCGCTGCGCTCCAGCACCGCGGCGACCCAGGACTCCGCTCGGGCCTCCAGCATCTCGGCAGGATGCACCTCGTCCACCAGCCCCATCGAGAGGGCGCGCTCGGCGCCGACGATCTCTCCCGTGTACATCAGGAGCTTCGCCGCCGAGGCTCCGACGAGGCGCACCGCCCGCTCGAGGGCGTTGGTCGGATAGACGATGCCGAGCCTGGCCGGAGTGATCCCGAAGGTTGCGTCATCAGCCGCGAAACGCACGTCGCATGCGGTGGCGATGCTCACGCCACCGCCGATGCAGTTGCCCCGGATCACCGCCAGAGTGGGACCGGGAAACGCCGCGAGGGCCTCCTCGGCCGCCCAGTTCGCGCGCGCATATTCCCCTCCCGGGCCGTTCGTCAACTCGGAGATGTCGGCACCGGCGCAGAAGTGGCTGCCGGCACCCCGAACGACGAGCACCCGCACCTCGGGGTTGGCCGCGAGGAGTCCCACCTCGCGCTCGATCGCCGTCCACATCGAGTAACGCACGGCGTTGCGCTTCTCGGGTCTGTTCAGCACCAGCGTCGCCACCGGGCCGTCGATCTCGACGAGAATCGACAGGCCGGCGAGTTCGCCCGTGTCTTCACCGGGCACGGAACTCTCCGAGGTTCGGATGCGAGACGACCCGCGGGAACGGGTGACGGGGGCGGCGGGACGGGACGATCATGGGGAGCCGTACGCTATGGCAGACATTCTCCCGACACCCCGGAACGAGCCATGAACCTTCCCTACGCCCTCGACGAGGCCGCCCAGAACCTCCTGTTTCGTGATGCCCGCACCGCCAACACCTTCTCCCCCGAGCCGGTGGGCGAGGAGGCGGAGCGCGCCATCGTCGACCTCATGAAGTGGGCCCCCACCTCCATGAACAGCCAGCCGATGCGCATCGTGTGGGTCCGCTCGGATTCGGCCCGCGAGCGCCTGCTCGGCCATCTCTCGGAGGGGAACCGCCCGAAGACTGCCGGCGCACCGCTCGTGGCGGTGCTCGCCCTCGACACCGCATTCCACGACCGGTTCGCCGAGGTGTTCCCCCACTTCCCCGGCGCGCGCGACCTCTTCCTCGACGAGGATCGTCGCGTCACGTGGGGCTCGACCCAGTCGTGGATGCAGGCGGCCTACTTCGTCGTCGCCGTGCGCGCCGCAGGCTATGCGGCGGGTCCCATGATGGGATTCGACTCGGCCGGCCTCGACACCGACCTGCTCGCCGGAACGGGTCTGCGATCGATCTGCGTCGTGAACATCGGCAAGCCGGGCGAAAACGCGTGGCAGCAGCGTCTCCCGCGCCTCGACCACGACACCATCTGCCGCACCCTCTGAGGCGGCGCGTCAGCCGCCGATCTGGCTCATCGACCGACGCGGGCGGGTGAAGGTCACCGTGTTGATGCCGTGTCCCGCCCACTTCGTTCCGACGGCGCGCACGATGAGGTCGGCGATCTCGTTGTCGCTGCCGCCGCCGCGCA
>JAULXU010000141.1:0-6687 GCA_032118285.1 Ilumatobacteraceae bacterium | reverse complement strand
CACGCCCTCGAAGGTTGCGCCGACCCGCTCGATGTTGTCGCGCGAGCGACGGTTGCGGACATCGGTCTTGAGCGTGACGCGCCGCACGCCGAGCACGTCGAACGCGTGCGCGAGCATCAGCAACTTCATCTCGGTATTGACGCCAGTTCGCTGTGCCGATGCCGCGAGCCACGTACTGCCGATCTCGACGGCATCGGCACCGTGAGCGGCGCACGCGCGCACCGCCTCGACCCAGCCCGGATGTCCCCCGGTGATGTAGGGCACGAGGCATTTCCCGCCCGAGTCGATGCGCGCGCGCAGGGCGGCCTCGAGCGCACCGGGCATCAGAGGCTGTCCCCCAGCACCGACATCATCTGTGCGACGTCCTTGTCCCCGCGACCCGACAGGTTCATCAGCACCGTCGCGCCCTGCATCCGGGGAGCCTCACGGGAGATCCATGCCACGGCATGGGCGCACTCCAGTGCGGGGATGATCCCCTCCGTCCGCGCGAGAAGGCGGAAACCCTCGATGACCTCGGAATCCACCTCTGTCGGATACTCGGCGCGACCGATTGAAGCCAGGTACGAGTGCTCGGGGCCCACGCCGGGGTAGTCGAGACCGGCCGAGATGGAGTGGGCCTCTTCGACCTGTCCGTGCTCGTCCTGCATGAGATAACTCTTCATTCCGTGCACGACCCCGGGCTGGCCCCGCGTCACGGCCGCACCGCCGGCGGGCTCGACCCCGACGAGTCGCGACGGTCCGTCGATGAAGCCCGAGAAGATTCCCATGGCATTCGATCCGCCTCCCACGCAGGCCACGACGACGTCGGGCACGCCGCCGAAGCCCTCGGCGAACTGGACACGCGCCTCGTCCCCGATGACCCGGTGGAATTCGCGCACCATCCACGGGTACGGGTGCGGACCCATCACCGATCCGAGGCAGTAGTGCGTGCTCTCGACGCTCGCGACCCAGTCGCGCATGGCCTCGTTGACGGCGTCCTTGAGGGTGCGACTTCCCGAATGGACGGCCTCGACCTCCGCGCCGAGCAGTCGCATCCGGAAGACGTTGAGTTCCTGACGCTCGACGTCCACCGCCCCCATGTACACCTTGCACTCCAGGCCGAGGAGGGCCGCGGCGGTGGCCGACGCGACACCGTGCTGACCCGCACCGGTCTCGGCCACGATGCGCTTCTTGCCCATGCGCCGCGCGAGGAGAGCCTGGCCGAGCACATTGTTGATCTTGTGCGATCCGGTGTGGTTCAGGTCCTCGCGTTTGAGCACCAGCCGAATACCCAGCTCGCGCCCCAGGTTGTGGCACTCCGTGAGCATGCTGGGACGACCCGCGTATTCGCGCAGGATCTGGTCGAGCTCGGCCCGGAACACCGGGTCGGCCCAGGCTTCCGAGAAGGACTGCTCGAGCTCCTGGCACGCGGGCACGAGGGTTTCGGGGACGAAGCGACCGCCGAAGTCGCCGAATCGTCCGTCAGGTCCGGGGGTGACGAGAAGGGACATGTCCCCATTCCACCACCTGGGCGCGCGCATCGCACCACCCGCAACCGGTCAGTCGTCCTGCCAGTCGTAGGGGGCAGGACGTCCCGGTCGCCCCTCGCCCGCCGCACCGGACCGCGGCTCGCGCGGCATCGCACGCACGGAGCGGGCGTTCTCGACGAACCGGCGCACGAGAACCGGATCCTTGTGTCCGGGGGCGGATTCCACGCCCGAGCTGACGTCGACGCCCCATGGGCGCACCTGTTCGATGCCGGCGACGACGTTCTCGGGGGTGAGTCCCCCCGCCAGCAGGACGTCGAGTCCCGCCGGAATCTCGGCCGCGAGCTTCCAGTCGAACACACGGCCCGAGCCGGGAGCAGGGGCGTCCACCAGCACGAACCGGGTGCCGAAGGTCTCGGCACGACCGGCATCCACCGAGCCCGCCACCACGCCCTTGATGACCATCCGCACGTGATCCATCACCTCGCGCACCACCGCCGGTGACTCGTGGCCGTGCAACTGGACTCCGCGCACCCCCGCGGAGCGCGCCACCTCGACGATGCGCGCGGGATGTTCGTCACGGAACACCCCGATCGTGACGATCTCGGGAGGGAGCCTCGACACGATGTCGCGCACCCGGGACGGGGCGATCTGTCGCGGCGAGGGTGCGAAGACGAATCCGACCGCGTCGGCGCCCATGGCGACCGCGAGGAGTGCGTCGTCCTCGTTCGTGATCCCGCAGATCTTGACGAACACGTCCTCACCGTAGTGCCGGTTCCCGACACCGCGGAGCAATGCCCCGAGCCGCCGACTCAGTCGACGAGCAGGTCCGAGAGTGCCCGGGCGGTGTCGGCGGCCGTCACGAGGTGCTCCCCCACGAGGATGGCGTCATAACCCGCCCGCCGGAGAGACTCGGCATCTGCACGACCCCGCACTCCGGACTCGGCCACCGACACGACGTCGCGGGGGATCGCCGCTCCCATGCGCACGGCTCTGTCGTGGTCCACCTCGAAGGTCACGAGGTCGCGCTGGTTGACCCCGATGAGGTGGGCGCCGAGTTCGAGGGCCCGATCGAGCTCCACTTCGTCGTGGACCTCCACGAGCGCGTCCATGTCCAGATCGGTCGCCAGGGACAGACACTCCCGGAGGAGGGTGTCGTCGAGGACGGCGGCGATGAGCAGGACACAGTCGGCGCCCATGAGACGGGCATCGCACACGTCGCGCGGGTCGACCGTGAAGTCCTTGCGCAGCACCGGGAGGGAGCACGCCAGGCGCGCCGCGGCCAGGTCGGCGGGAGAACCACCGAAATGATCGGTGTCGGTGAGCACGGACAGGCACGTGGCCCCGGCCGACTCGTAGGTGCGGGCCAGGTCCCCGGGGTCGAGCCCGGGGGCGAGGTCCCCCTTCGACGGCGAGCGCCTCTTCACCTCGGCGATGACGGCCAGACGTTCGGATCCCTCGAGGGCACCGGCGAAGGAACGCACCGTCCCGGCGCGACGGGCTTGCTCCGTCAAAGAGCCGAGATCGCGGACGTCGGCACGGGCCCGTTCACGATGACGGGCCACGATGGCATCGAGATAGGTGGTCACACGCCCTTGCCGTGCAGCGGGCGCACCATGTGGAACTCGGGTGCTCCACCGAGGAGCGAGCCCAACCTGCCGCCGAACTCCTTGAACCAGTCGGACCCCATGTGGGCGTCGAAGTCGGCCTGGGCGTCGTACATCTCGTAGATCCACAGGGTGTCGGGGTCCGCCATGTCGGCATGGACGATGTAGTAGCGGGTGCCGGATTCGCGCAGCACGTTCTCCACGGCGAACTCGAAGGCCGCGGCCAGTTCCGTTCCCTTGCCGGTTGCCGCCTGCAGCTTGACGATGACGCTGAGCTTGCTCATGGGTTGATTCCTTCCTCGATGTGCGCGGGACCACCGCGCGACATCCCGAAACTACACCGCACCCCGGGTCGGGCCGCGACCGACGGTCGTCGGACGGGCGAGTCCCGGAATCCGAGGATCTCAGAATCCGAGGATCGAGGTCACCTCTGACACGAGCGAGGACACCGGCACCCGCACCTGCTCGGTGGAGTCGCGGTGACGGATGGTCACCGCGTCGTCCTCGAGCGTGTCGAAGTCCACCGTGACGCACAGGGGCGTGCCGATCTCGTCCTGACGCCGGTAGCGACGCCCGATGGCCTGGGTCTCGTCGTAGTCGCACATCCAGCGATCCGAGAGCATGGCCAGGATCTCCCGCGCGCGCGGCGTGAGTGTGTCCTTCTTCGAGAGCGGAAGAACCGCCACCTTGTAGGGCGCAAGTCGGGGGTGCAGCCGCAGCACGCTGCGGGGTTCGTCATTGACGACATCCTCGTCGTAGGCGGCGAGGAGGAACGCCGCCATCGTGCGGTTGGCGCCCGCCGCCGGCTCGACCACGTGGGGCACGTACCGCTCCCCCGTGGCCTGGTCGAAGAAGTCGAGCCGCTGGCCGGAGTGGGTGGAGTGCTGGGTCAGGTCGTAGTCGGTGCGCTGGGCGATGCCCTCCAGCTCGCCCCATCCCCAGGGGAAGAGGAACTCGACGTCGCTCGTTCCCGCCGAGTAATGCGAGAGCTCGTCGGCGTCGTGGGGCCTAATGCGCAGCATCTCGCGCGGAATGCCGAGCTCGACGTACCACTCGAGACGTGCGTTGCACCAGTACTCGTACCAGCGGGGGCTCTCGTCGGGTGGCACGAAGAACTCGAGTTCCATCTGCTCGAACTCGCGGGTGCGGAAGATGAAGTTGCCCGGGGTGATCTCGTTGCGGAAGCTCTTGCCCACCTGGGCGATGCCGAACGGGGGCTTCTTGCGGCTGGTCTGGAGCACGTTGGCGAAGTTGACGAACATTCCCTGAGCCGTCTCCGGACGCAGATACACCTCCGCGCCCGATCCCTCGACGGGGCCGGCCGTGGTCTTGAACATGAGATTGAAGGCCCGGGAATCGGTGAACTGACAGCCCTTCATGCCCTGGGGGCAGTCGCGGGTCTCGAGGTGGTCCTCCCGGAACCGGCGCTTGCAGACGGTGCAGTCGACGAGCGGGTCGGAGACGTTCGCCAGATGACCGGACGCCTCGAAGACCTGGGGCGGGCCGAGGATGGCGGCGTCGATGAGCACCACGTCGTCGCGCTGCTGGACCATCGTGCGCACCCATGCGTCCTTGACGTTGCGCAGCATGAGCGACCCGAGCGGACCGTAGTCGTAGGAGGAACGGAAGCCACCGTAGATCTCGGCGCTCGGATACACGAACCCGCGCCTCTTGGCGAGGTTGACGATCTGGTCGAGATCCTTGGCGGGCACCGCACCAGCCTACAAGTGACGGTCGAACACCCCGAGACTCCGCAGGCGTCTCTCGAGATGGTGCTCCATCGATTCCATGGCCAACCGATTGGCCTCGTGGAGCGCCGGCGATTCCGGTGCCGCCAACGCCTCGTTCACGCGCCCGGCCAACACCGCGCGCACCATTTCGAGTGCCGCGGGCGACACCGGCACCCCGGTGCGGCACGCACCGCAGTGCGTGCCACCCTCGGCGACGTCGAAGGTGGGAAGGGTCCCCGATTCACCGCATCGCACGCACGACTCGGTCCGGGGGGCGTGACCCTCGATCTGGAGGAGACGCCAGAAGAACGCCCCGAGCATGAACGGGGACTTCCTTTCGTCGAGGGCCCGAAGAGCCCGTGCCAGCACGGCATAGAGATGGGCAACGGGCTCGGCATCCGGGGTGAGACCGTTCACCGCTTCGAGCATGGCCATGCCCTGTGTGGTGCGGTCCAGATCCGATCGCAGGGCGGGGAAGGGCTCCACGAGCCGCACCTCCGCCACGGTGTCGAGATTGCGGCCGCGGCGCAGGGACACGTCGACGTGGCTCATCGGTTCGAGACGTGCCCCGATGGAGGACCGGGTCTTGCGCACCCCGCGAGCCACCGCCCTGACCTTCCCGTGGTTCTCGGTGAGCAGAATCACCACCCTGTCAGCCTCGCCGAACTTGTGCGAGCCGAGGACGATGGCCCGGTCCCGGTACGAACTCACGAGTCGATGCCGCCGAAGCGGCGCGAGCGGCGGGCGAAGTCGTCCACCGCGATGCGTAGATGGTCGGCCCGAAGGTCGTCCCATCCCGAGTCGAGGAACACCAATTCGCTGTAGGCCAGCTCCCACACCAGAGAGGTGGGCAACACGTCGGGCGGACCGAGGACGAGGACAAGATCGGGCTCTGCCGGAGCCGGAGCGAGGAGCGCCTGCGAGAGGGTCGCCTCGCCCAGGTCCTCCGGCTGGCAACCGGCCAGGCGCAACCGCTCGACCGCGTCGGCGAAGCGCACCCGTCCGTCGGGCGCCGGATCGACGATCACGGTGGGTCCACCCGGCGAATTGCGATGGTGCCGCAGGGAGGGAACCGCCGAGTCCGGATCCGACGCCACCGCACGCGCGGCAACAAAACCATGCTGCAGGCGTGCGATCTCCTCGGAGTCCGGTTGCGAACCGTGGTGGGGAACGAGGGTGACCCATCCCGCACCGTCGGCACCGTCGGTGAGCGCGTCGAGACGGCGCACCCACTCGGCGGGACCGAACCTCGCCCACTCGGTCGGCGTTCCCGCGGCGACGACGACGTGGGTGGGATGCGATGAGCGCCCCTCGTCACCTCCGTCGCGATGCTCCACGGCGCAAGTCTCCCACCCCGCGGGCGCCGGACCGATGCAAGCAGGCCCGACCCGCCCCCTCACTAGGGTGACTCACGTGTCCGATCGTCCCGACCCGCCACCCGGCGTCCACGTCGCCTGCATCATGGACGGGAACGGCCGGTGGGCAAACAAGCGAGGCCTTCCCCGCACCGCCGGACACACCGCAGGCGAGGAGGCCCTCGCCGGGATCGTCCGGGCCGCGGCCGACCGGCACGTGGGTTGGCTCACGGCATTCGGGTTCTCCACGGAGAACTGGGTGCGACCGCGCACCGAAGTTCGCCACATCCTCGGGCTCCACAGGCGGCTCTTCGCCCGCACCGAGGAGATGAACCGCAACAACGCCCGGACGCGGTGGATGGGACGCCCCTTCGACGAACCCGGGGCGCGCACTCCGCGTCGAATCCGTCGCGCCATCGAACGGGCCGTCGCCGCCACGGCAGCCAATACCGGTCTGACCGTCACAATCGCGTTCGATTACGGCAGCCGGGCAGAGCTCGTGCGGGCCGCCCGATTGGCGATGCGGGAG
>JAULXU010000140.1:0-2222 GCA_032118285.1 Ilumatobacteraceae bacterium | reverse complement strand
CGCCGCCGCGCTCGACCTCGTGCAGCGCGACCCCGCGGGCGGCCAGCGCCTCGGGTGAGGCGAGCAGATGCGCCGCCTTCGACGACCGCCCGAGCGTGATGACGGGGGGATGTTCGACGAGGACCAGCACGTCCTGCGCGATGCGACCGGCCAACCGCGCCGCCGCGAGGTCACGCTGGAACGACAAGGCCTCCGCGTAGTCGCGGAGGCCCAGGTCGAGGACGAGCAGTTCGCTCACGCGTGCAGCATCTTCCCCATCGAGTCGAGCACCGCTTCGGCGATCGCCTCGCTGAGCGTCGGGTGCGCGTGGATCGCGAGGTCGATCTCCTCGACGGTGTACTCGTTCTCGCGGGCCACGGCGAACTCGTGGATCATCTCGGTGGCGTGCGCACCGATGATGTGGGCGCCGAGGATCTCCCCGTACTTGGCGTCGCGGATGACCTTCACGAAGCCCTCGGTCTCCCCGCTCGTGCGGGCGCGGCCGTTCGCGCTGAAGGGGAACTTCCCGACCTTGTACTGCAGCCCCTTCTCCTTGCACTGCGCCTCGGTGAGGCCGATGCTCGCGACCTCGGGGTGGCAGTACGTGGCGTTGGGGATGTTGCCGTAGTTCACCGGGTGGTGCGCGTGGCCGGCGAGGATGTCGGCCACGACGTGGCCCTCGCGCGAGCCCTTGTGCGCCAGCATCGGCGGGCCGGCGACGTCACCGATCGCATAGATCCCCTTCGCGGTGGTCTCGAAGCGGTCGTTGATCTTGATGAAGCCACGCTCGGTGAACTGGACGCCGGCCTCCTTGGCGCCGATCGACTCGACGTTCGGCGCACGGCCGGCGGCGACGAGGACGATGTCGAAGGTCATCTCCTTCTTCTCGCCGTTGGCTTCGACGGGGATCGTCACGCCGCCCTTCGCCTTCTTCGCCGTCCCGAGCTTGGCGCCGGTGATGATCTCGATCCCGCGCTTCTTGAACGCCTTCGCGAGCTCGACCGAGCAGTCCTCGTCCTCGACGGGGAGGATGCGGTTCATGACCTCGAGGATCGTGACCTTGGAGCCGAAGGCGTTGAAGACGTCGGCGAACTCGCAGCCGACGGCGCCGGCGCCGATCACGGCGATGGTCTTCGGGGCATGGTCGAGCGTGAGCGCCTCGTCGGACGAGAGCACCGGCGTCTTGTCGAGCTCGAGCCCGATCTGCGGGAGCCCCTTCACGCGGGAGCCGGTCGCGATGACGACGCCCTTGGTGGCGGTGTGCGTCTCGGTCTTCCCGTCAGCCCCGGTCACCTTCACGCTCTTGCCGGCGCCGAGGACGCCCGTCCCCTTGAGCCAGGTGATCTTGTTCTTCTTGAAGAGGAACTCGACGCCCTTGGAGTTCTGAGCGGAGACCTGGCGCGAGCGCTTCATCGCCACGCCGTAGTCGAGGGTGACCTTCTCCGCCTTCACGCCGAACTCGGCGCCCTTGGCGACCTTCTGCGCGATCGACGCGGCCTCGAGGAGCGCCTTGGCCGGGATGCACCCCCAGAGGACGCAGGTGCCGCCGAGGCCCTCGCGCTCGACCACCGCGACGGACTGCCCGAGCTGGGCGGAGCGGAGGGCGCCGACGTAGCCGGCCGGACCGCCGCCGAGGTAGATGACATCGAACTGAGACATGGGATCAGGGGTCAGGGGTCAGGTCTGAGGGACCAGGGGTCACAGTGCCAGCAGCAACGGGTTCTCCACCATCCGCCGCAGCGTCTGCAGGAACGCCGCGCCGACCGCCCCATCGATCACGCGGTGGTCGCAGCTCATCGTCACGCGGAGCTTCTTCCGCACGATGAAGCCGCCGTCCGCGGCGACCTCGACCTTGTCCTCGATCGCCCCGACCGCGAGGATGCCGACCTCGGGCGGGTTGATGATCGCGGTGAACTGGTCGATCTGCATCATCCCGAGGTTCGAGACGGAGAAGGTCGAGCCGGTGAACTCCTCCGGCTTGAGCTTCCGCTCGCGGGCCTTCTTCGCGAGGCTCTTCGCCTCGGCGGAGATGGCGCCCATCCCCTTGGCGTCGGCGTCGAAGATCACGGGGACGATGAGCCCGTCGTCGGTGGCGACGGCCATCCCGAGGTGCACGGCATCGAAGTAGCGGATGCGGTCACCGAGCCAGTGCGCGTTGACCTCGGGGTGCTTGGTGAGCGCCGTGGCCGTCGCCTTCAGGATGAGGTCGTTGAACGAGAACTTGTACCCGTCACCGAGCTCGG